>CAISUR010000078.1 GCA_903888655.1 uncultured Bacteroidota bacterium
AGCAAAAAAAATAGAGAAGAAAAAACAGCATCAAAAAATGTTTTTCTTCTCTATTTTTGAAATTGTTTATCTCGATTACTTAAGACTAGTCAAATTAATTCAAGTTTATGGTTAATCAATTTGTTTAGTTGTAAACAAAAAATAAAAATAATAAGCTTTATCAAATTCTCTTTTAAAGTAATTAAGTGTAGAATTCTTTAAAAAACATCTCTTTTATGTCACTTGTTTTTTCTACTCTTTTTCGCAGTTTTGATTTTTCTGTTCTTTTTAGCACTTGATTTGCGTTCAATTTTTAATAAAACACATTTTTTTCTGGTGAAATATCTTTAGACCATAGTAAGTATGAGCACTATCAACCTAAAATGTTGCTTCAGCTGGCATTTTATCAATCATTTTTACAATTGCTTTTGCATGGACCTTTTTTTCTGTGGAAATATTGAATATTAATAGAATACCATCTTTTGCAGTAAGCAATTGTACTTTAACACCATAAAAATAATTTCGAACACTTGCTGTTTAAACTCTATTTTTTCTTCTTTTTGAATTTTACAATAAAAAATCTTCATAATATTGGATACTGCAAATGGAAATGAATCTGTAATGTAATGAATCTCACAACAAAAGTCTTTAAAAAACTCATAAAGCTAATGGGCTATATTGTTTAATTGTTCATTAAATCTATTAGTTTTTATAATTTTTGAAATAAATCCATGCCACTTCATAAACTTAATAGTAGAACTATGATTTCCATAAAGACTTATTGATAAAACAATTGTTGTTAAAATAACTTCACTTACTGGTGTGTCTTCCTATTATGGTTTTTGTGCTCATTTTATTGTAAAATATCGTTGCCTAAACAAAAAAATTGATATAATTTTGTATTTGTTAATCTTTTGTTTTGCTTATTGGTTCTATTACAAATTTACTTAACCTTTGCTTTTCTTTTTATCCTTTTTAACTGGTAATTTGAATTATTTAGTATATTTACGTTTTATAATAAAAAGGTTATGTGGAAAAAAATCATAAGCATTGTTGTTATTGTATTTTCAATTTTAAATGGAATTGCACAAGAAAAAGAAGTAAATGCTCCATATTTTATTAAGACCATCTCTTTCGTTCAAAATGGTCAAAATGCTATTCCTGTTTTCTTATTAGGAGATACTTTTCAATTACAATTTGACGATTTACACGGTTCAGAAGATAATTATTATTACCGAATTACACATTGTGATTATGATTGGAAACAATCTCAATTATCCGTTAATGAATATCTTGGCGGATTTAATGATCAAAGAATCCAAGATTATTCTAATTCTTTTAACGCGCTTCAAATTTATTCTCATTATCGAATTGCATTTCCAAATAAATTAACGCAGTTACGCGTTAGCGGAAATTATATTATCAGTATTTTGAATGAAGATAAAGAAGTTGTTTTCTCTAGGAAATTTATCATATATGAAGATTTGGTGGCTGTTCCTTTACAAATCAAAAGAGCTAGAAACAACAAAGATATTCAGTTTAAACACAATTTGGATTTTGCTATCAAATCAAATGCCATAACTTTTCAGAATCCACTATCAAATATTAAGGTGCTATTAATGCAAAATGGAAGATTTGACAATGCCATAACCAATATAAAGCCCATGTATACTATGGGAAACGACATGATCTATAAATACGATGCTGAAACACAGTTTTGGGCTGGAAACGAATATCTTTATTTTGAAAATAAGGATATAAGAGCTGCTACAAACAGTATTTTACATGTTGATACAAGTAGTGGATTGTATAGTTGTTATTTATACACCAACAATCCGCGAGCAGAAAAGTCTTATACGTATTGGCCAGATATCAACGGGAATTTTCTTGTCAATAAATTAAATGCCGAGAACAATGAAATTGAAACCGATTATGCTTGGATATATTTTTCACTGTCGGCCCCTTCGTTTTTTCAAAACAAAAACATTTACATTACAGGAATGTTCAATAATTATGTTCTTTCAGAAGAGAATAAGATGGATTACAATCCGAAGAAAGGGATTTATGAAAAAGCAATCATGATTAAACAAGGATTTACCAACTATAGTTTTACAGTTGCCGATAGCAAAGGAAAAATTGATCATGAAAATGCCATTGACGGTAATTTTTGGCAAACAGAGAATAATTATCATGCTTTAATTTATTATCGTGAAAATAATCAACGCTATGACCGTGTAATAGGAAATGGCATTGCAACTTCTACCGACATAATAAATTAATGGTTCTTTAATATTAAAATAGTTTCTAGGTTTATTTTTTTTGTAACTTTACAAAAAAAGTTTCTTTATGGTAACTCAAATAACACGAGGCATCAAAATATCTGTAAACACAAGTTTTGAAGGCACTTACTTCAAAAATTATAAGATTCATTTTGCTTTTTCCTACGAGATAACCATTGAAAATCACAGCAAAGATTCTGTTCAATTAAATTCTCGTCATTGGGAAATCTTCGATTCATTAAACGATATTGAAATTGTTGATGGCGAAGGAGTAGTCGGAAAAAAGCCAGTTTTAAAACCCGGAGAAACACATACCTATAGCTCTGGTTGTTTATTGTCTTCACCTCACGGAGCTATGCGTGGATTTTTCAATATGATTAACTTTACTACAACTAAAAATTTTAAAGTTATTGTTCCCACTTTTAGATTAAGCGCTCCTTTTGCTTTAAATTAAAACGTTTTCTCAAATTATATTCATTTTTTTCAAAAAAAGTTTAGTAGGAATTGTTATTAAAAATTCAAAATTTCCTTTGTACTTTTGTTTCAAATTAAATAATTAGAATAATCTAATCTAAAAGTCTAATAATCTAATAATCTATATTATGCCAAAAGGATTCTTTCATGTACCCAAAGCGGTTAATGAACCTGTAAAATCGTATGCTCCTAATTCTCCAGAAAAAGCAGCTGTTTTAGCCGCTTATAAAAAAATGTGGAACGAAACCATTGATGTTCCTATGTATATTGGTTCGGAGCAAATCAAAACTGGAATTACCAGAACTATGTCGGCGCCACACGATCACCAACACATTGTTGGAACATATCACTTAGCTGAAAAAACTCATATCGATAAAGCCATTGCATCAGCATTAGAAGCAAGAAAAAAATGGGCAAACATGCCTTGGGAGCACAGAGCAGCTATCTTTTTAAAGGCAGCAGAGTTAATTGCGGGTCCTTACAGAGCTCGTATTAATGCCGCAACAATGATTGCGCAATCAAAAACTATTTTTCAAGCAGAAATAGATGCATCTTGTGAATTGATTGATTTTCTACGTTACAATGTAGAATTTACGACACAAATTTATAACGACCAACCAAAATCAGTTTCAGATATTTGGAATCGTGTTGAATATCGTCCGTTAGAGGGTTTTGTTTATGCCATAACTCCATTCAATTTTACAGCAATTGCTGCCAATCTTCCAGCAAGCGCTGCTTTAATGGGAAATACTGTAGTTTGGAAACCAAGCGATAGTCAAGTCTTTTCTGCCAAAATTATTATAGATGTTTTCAGAGAAGCAGGAGTTCCCGATGGTGTTATCAATGTAGTTTTTGGAGATCCAGTGATGATTACTGATGTAGTTTTAGCTTCGCCTGATTTTGCTGGAGTTCATTACACAGGTTCTACATTTATTTTCAAAGAAATCTGGAAAAAAATAGGAGAAAATATTCATACTTACAAAACCTATCCAAGAATAGTTGGGGAAACTGGCGGTAAAGATTTTATTGTGGCCCATCCATCGGCTAATGTAAAACAAGTTGTTACGGGTATTACTCGGGGCGCTTTTGAATTTCAAGGGCAAAAATGTTCTGCGGCTTCAAGAGCTTATATCCCTCAAAGTTTATGGCCAGCGGTTAAAGAACAATTGATTGTTGATGTGAATTCAATGAAAATGGGAAGCCCAGAGGATTTTTCTAACTTCATTACAGCAGTCATTCACGAAGGTTCATTCAACAAATTAGCGGGTTTTATTGATCAAGCGAAGAAAGATGCTGATGCTGAAATCATTCTTGGCGGAAATTATGATAAGTCAAAAGGATATTTTATTGAACCTACAGTCATAGTAACCACCAATCCAAAATATACAACAATGGAAACGGAACTTTTTGGTCCCGTTATTACTATTTACATCTATGAAGATTCCAAATGGAATGAAACATTAGCTTTAGTCGATGGAACTTCAGAATATGCATTAACTGGTGCAATTTTCAGTCAAGATAGATACGCCATTGTTGAAGCTACCAAAGCATTAGAAAACGCTGCTGGAAATTTCTACATTAATGACAAGCCAACTGGCGCGGTAGTAGGAATGCAACCATTTGGTGGAGCAAGAGCTTCGGGAACAAATGATAAAGCAGGGTCGATGCAAAATTTACTACGTTGGGTTTCGCCAAGAACTATTAAAGAAACTTTTGTAACGCCAGAAGATTATAGATATCCTTTTTTGGGAGAATAATGTAAAGTTCGAGTTAGAAATTCGAAGTTTAAAAAGCAATAAATAGCTCATTCAGAAATGTTTGAGCTTTTTTTATTATCTTTACCTTGAAAATCAACTTGAAGAGCTAATTATGAGAAATAGTATAACACTACTTTTTATTTTCCTTTCTATTTCATTTTATGGGCAATGGATGCCGCAAAATTCTGGAATAAATGAAAACTTAAACGATGTTTATTGTATAACAGAAAATTATGTGGTTGCGGCAGGGGATAATGGTAGAATAGTGAAAACTATTGATGGAGGTTTACACTGGATTCTAAAAATTTCTGGAACTACGCAAAATTTAAAAAAAGTACAATTTGTAAACGAAAATATGGGATATGCTGTTGGCTTTAGTGGAATAATATTAAAAACAAGTGATGGAGGTGAGAATTGGGCAACTATTTCGACAGGAAATACTACTGATTTCTATGGATTATCAGTTTTGAGTTCAAATGTTTATTTTGTTTCTGGCGATAATGGATTGGTTGAAAAAACGGTTAATGGTGGCGCATCTTTTACAATTTGTACAATCCCGGAAAATCAAACAATTTCCAACATTCAATTTTTTTCCGAATTAATTGGGTATGCGCAAGCGGGTGTTGTAAATCCTTATAATCAACAAAACAACCTTTATAAAACTACTGATGGCGGAATTACTTGGTCTCTGCTTGTTACTGAGCCTATCGATTCATTTTTCTTCCTGAATGAAACTATTGGATTTATTAATAAAACAAATAACGGCTTCTTCAAAACCAATGATGGTGGATTAACCTTAACCAATATAGGATCATCAAAATCTAACGAAATAGATATTTTTTCCCTTAATGAAAATGTAATTTGGGATATCGGAAACCAATATACGTTGTGTAATTGTGATTCATATTGTGTTTCCAAAAGAGAGATTGGAATTCAAGAAATAGATAATTGCAATAATGCCAATGTTTCAGGATTTATATATAGTGCCCTGTATTTTGCAAATGATACAACAGGGTATATTGTTGGTAAAAGCGGAAGTATTTTCAAAAACGCAATGGGTACCATGCAACAAGCAACTGCTAATATTAATGAGTTTAACAAAAATCTTATCCAACTTTATCCTAACCCAACAACTGGAATTATTAATTTTAGTGACACTATTGAAATTAATTCAGTAGATATCGTTGATAGTTTTGGAAGAAAAGTAAAATATTTTCCAAAAGTAGAAAATAATGTTTTTGATTTGCATGAATTATCCAATGGCATTTATTTTTGCATTATTCAATCCAATGGAAAAAAAATAACACAAAAATTAGTTTTAGAAAAATAATTTGTAAGTTAAGGTTCTTATATATAAATGGCTGAACTTTTATATTTTATAATTACATTACAACATCGTTGTTAGCGATTTTTTTTGCAGGAAATATAATCATTTTCAATGCATACAACTCAGTAAAACAGCGCAAACATACGGCTCTGCAATTTTTTAACATTATTGTCCGACTAAAGTTATTTTGTAAACAGAGCATAACAAGAGATTCAATTAAAGGTCTCCAGAATCGGCTATAGTAGAACTTTTTAAGTCGCAGCTTTATATATCCAATTGTAGGAGTTTTGGTAAAAAGCAGGGTATCAATTATATAAAATACTGGAAATGCTTGCCAGTATTGGATTGTAGCCAATTCTAGTATTTTTAGTCGGACAACAGTGATTTTTTAATATCTTATTTCAACCTAGGTGCAGATGGACAAAAAATAAACAGAAGGGTGTTTATCAGTTAGAACCTACCATCCCAAAACTGCATTCATACAGCTATACGATAATATAGGAACTAAAACACAATGTGACATTTAAACCAACATTTGCAACTTCAAACCCATAAACTATAGACAAACGCAAATAAAAAAGCGACCACAATCGTGAAAAGACATTGAACAAAACAAGGTATGATTGTTCCTAAAAAAAATAGTTGTATATTTGCAGCGGATAGAAAGAAAAAGAGGGGACACGGGATGTCCCCTTAATTATTGTATATGGCTGAAATTATCGAAAAAATTTATAGTATACTGGAACCCATCCTAGACGGTACCGATATTTTTATCGTAGGGATCAAGGTAAAACCGGTGAACAACCTTAAAATATTTTTAGATGCCGATAGTGGACTATCAATTGAAAAATGCGCATCGACTAATCGGAAATTATATCACCAAATCGAGGCTACCGGGCTTTTCCCCGATGGTGATTTTTCACTAGAAGTCTCTAGCCCAGGTGTTGATGAGCCTTTGGTTCAACTGAGGCAGTACAAAAAAAACATTGGAAGGAAACTAACCGTAACAGACAACAACGGTGTAGAACATACAGGGCAATTGAAAGAAGTAAGTGAGGAACTACTAACTTTGGAAATAAAATTGCCCAAAAGCAAGGATACGACAATGGTAGAAATACCTTTCGCAAACATAAAAAAATCAATCGTACAAATCATTTTTTAATTAAGCCCCCCGACCTGATATTGGAAAGGGACCGAAAAAGAGCGCATATATGGCAAGTATCAATCTCATTGACTCCTTTCAGGAGTTTAAAGAAGCCGAAAACATTGACAGGCCTACCTTGATGAAGGTATTGGAAGACGTGTTTAAAACCTTGTTAAGAAAAAAATACATTACCGACGAGAACTTTGACGTAATTGTAAATGACCAAACAGGCGACCTTGAAATTTTCCGTAGGAGGCAAATTGTTGATGATGGAATGGTTGAAGACGATAATTTGCAAATACCATTGTCTGATGCACAAAAAATTGAGCCTGATTATAGCGTTGGTGAAGAAGTATATGAAGAAGTAGATGTACGCAATTTTGGCCGGAGGGCAATTCTTGCCGCAAAACAAACACTTGCTGCACGTATCGGCGATCTTAAAAAGAACAACCTCCTTAAAAAATATGCTGACAGGATTGGGGATATTATAAGTGGTGAAGTTTACCAAATTTGGAAAAAAGAGATCCTATTGCTAGACGATGAAGGCAATGAATTGATTATGCCTAAAACTGAACAGATCCCAACAGATTTTTTCAAAAAAGGCGAAAATGTTAGGGCCGTTGTTAAGAAAGTTGAAATGAGGAACAACTCTCCTATCATTATCCTTAGCCGTACCCACCCATCCTTCCTAGAAAAACTTTTGGAAATAGAGGTTCCCGAAATTATGGACGGGCTTATCGTTATCAAAAAGATAGTACGCGAACCTGGAGAAAGAGCCAAAGTAGCCGTAGAAAGTTACGACGACCGCATTGACCCAGTTGGAGCCTGTGTAGGTATGAAGGGAAGCAGGATACACGGTATAGTAAGGGAACTGAAGAACGAAAATATCGACATAATCAATTATACCAACAATATCCAATTGCTCTTGCAAAGGTCGCTTACACCTGCACGTATCAACAAAATGGAATTGAACCACGAAGACCACCGTGCAGATGTGTACCTTGACCCCGACCAAGTATCTCTGGCTATAGGGAAAAAAGGTGTAAACATAAAACTGGCACAAGAATTGACGGGTTACAGTATAGATGTGTTCAGGGATCTGAAAGAAGATGTGGAGTACGACATCGACTTGGAAGAATTTGCAGATGAAATAGAACCTTGGATAATAGACGAGTTCAAACGCATAGGTTGCGATACCGCATTAAGTGTTTTAGACTTATCTATGGA
>CAISUR010000079.1 GCA_903888655.1 uncultured Bacteroidota bacterium
AATTCTAAAATCACTTCAATTCCCAAATCCATTTGAAAAGCCGAAATATTTTTAGATTTCAAAAAACCCTTAATATAAGCCGTCGCTGGATAAGGTGTATTCAATTGGGTGAAGGGCGGTGTTATTAATAGAAGGTCTTTCAAAAGGAAATTGTTTTTTGCAAAAGTAAGAGAAATTTGAAAGTAACATTGATTTATTAAAAAGGAATAATTAGTTACTTTTTTAAGCACTTAAACGATAATAAATTATGTTTAAAGATTTTTAATTCACCATTATATTATTTTTTATATATTTCGTCCAAGTAATTTACTACATCAAAATGAAAAAAATCTGCTTCTTAATTATCAGCCTATTTTATATCAACGCTTTTTCACAAAAGCAGAATCAATCTAGTTCTTTAAAAAATTACTCTTTTGATATTAATAAAAAAATCGAAGATAAAAATGGAAAACTCATAACTGATAAAAAAGAAAGAATAAATTACTTTGAAAACAGACAAAAGCAAATTGATTTAAATAACAAAAATCATTACAAAACAAACAGTGTATTAACTCCCGTTTATTTATGTTCAAACGGTACTTTTGAAGAATTTCAAACCATAGGAAGTACCAATTATCTCAATGACTTTCTATATATTGAAGATGACTTACTTAACCCTATCCAATGTCGTAGTCTTGATGCAAGTGCAAATATAAATATCCCTCAATATGACCCTGCTAATGTGAACATAATGGCTACGACAGTTCCTTCAAATATATTAGATGAATACATTGGAGATATTGCAGCTTTTGACCAGTACGCTCTAAAAATAAATTATAAAGAAAGTAGCACGACAGCGTCATTAGTTCAAGCTAAACGATTTAAAACCAACAATGAAAATTCTTTAAAATTCAATTACAAAGCTGTTTTACAAAGTATTACAGGGAGTGCTCATAATAACGAGCAACCTTTTTTTAAAGCAAGAATTGTTAATAGTAACGGCATAGTTGTGAGTGAATTTTGCTTAATAGCAGATACTCAAAATTGTATTTTTACACAAGCTCCAAATCTAGAAGCAGACAGTATTGTTTTGTATACTCAAAATTGGCAATCGGGAATTTTAGATATTTCATCAATTCCAAATAACGAAACATTTACTGTTGAATTTTTAGCAACAAGATGTGGCTTAGGTGCACACTTTGGATATGCGTATATCGATGATATTTGTTTGCTTCATTCTTCTGAGGGTCTTCAGGGAAGTATAGAGCTTGATCCTTTAAATAAGGTTTGCCCAACCCTTCCTATTTCAGTTTGTGGTAGCTTTACTATACCGACATCAGGTGGCATAGCTGCAACAATTACAAATATTACATTAGACGTTCACGACTCAACCAATACTATTGTGTATACCACTCAAACAACCGCATCATTAGATCTTGCCACAAAAAGATTTTGTTTTGACTTAAGCGCAACAAATTTACCAAATTCGACAACCGGCACTTACAATGTGGCAGTTACTATAAATTATGGGATAACACAAACCAATTGTGCAGGAACAAGTTTTGCATCTGCTCATGATGATGACGCCAATCCTGGTTGGGATATATGGTTTTTAAATTGTACCAATTGTCCTGTACCTGTACAAACGACTAGTTTAACATTGTGTGATACTAATCATGATGGAAAAGAATTTTTTAATCTAACTAATGTTGAATCTTCCATTGTTAATCCTACGACTGGTCTAACTTTTAGTTATTTTACCAATTTAAATGACGCAACTGCTGATACAAATCCGATAGCAAACTTTACAAATTATGAGAGTTATAGCACCTCAATATTTGTTAGAATAGTACAAAGTCCAACTTGTTACAAAATTATTCCTATTAGTTTAATAGTAAAAAATCCTCATGCTACAATATCTGGGATTCTTAATGTTTGTTCTGGTAGTACTGTATTGAATGCTTCTCCAGGAGTAAGCTATTTATGGAATAATGGTGCTACAACACAAAATATTACCGTTTCCAATGTAGGTACCTATTCTGTAACTGTAGTCGATTCTAATGGATGTAGTTCTTTGGGTTCGGTTACTATTTTAGCCAATCAAGTAGCACCTCAACCTACTATTCAAATCACTCAACCTACTTGTTCAATAGCAACAGGATCGGTATCAATAACGTCACCAGCTGCTCAATATAGTTATGATAATGGTGCTACTTGGACGACAAATCCTTCAAGTGCAAATTTAGCATTGGGAACCTATAATATTAAAGTTATAACAGCAAGTGGGTGTATATCGTATCCTACAAGTGTAAGCATAGTGCCTTTTCTATCCTCTTTTCCTGATTTCACATCAGTTGACCCGACATTCTGTGGTGATAAAGGTAGTATAACGATAACAAGTGTTGCAGATTTTTATAGTTTTGATGATGGAGTCACTTGGACTGCGAGTAACATTGCAAATAATCTACCATCAGGAACTTACAATATCAGAACAAAAGACTCCTTTGGTTGTGTTTCAAATTATAATAGTGTTACCCTATTTGGAGAATTTTTAGCAAGTCCATCATACACAAAAAATAATCCTTATTGCGGTAATTTAGGAAGTATAACAATTGATACTCCTGCTCCACAATATAGCTTTGATGGCGGTACAACTTGGCAAGCATCTAATACCTTAAATAATTTAACGAGTGGAAGTTATATTATTAAAATAAAAGATGCTCAAGGTTGCACCTCGCCTACCGTTTATGTTTATTTAGATAATTTAGAAGATACCTATCCCTTATATACAATAGATGATGCTGGATGCGGAAAATATGCTACCATTACTATTACGACGCCTGGCGATTTATTCAGTTTTGATGGAGGTGTTACTTGGACAACTAATAATGTACTTACAAATCTAATTGGCGGAGATAGTCATAGTATTAAAGTAATGAAAAATCCAAATTGCTATTCAAATTCGAATAATGTTTATCTGTATAACACATTTTTACCCCTACCAACTCCAAATGACTACTCAACTGTAGAATGCGATAATCTTAACGACGGAACTGAACCTATTGATTTAACTACTTATAATCAAAACTTGATAACCAATGCATCAAATTATACTTTTGCTTACTATACAACTTCAATAGGAGCTGAAAATCAGTCAATGTCTGATCAAATAACCAACGCTAATTCTCACATAATGTCTAATACAAATGATATTGTTTACGTAAGAGTGATGACATCAAATGGTTGTTATAAAGTAATTCAACTTAAAATTAATTTTATTAATTCTCCAGTAATTCAGATGGAAAATAAATATCCTCTTTGTGTTAATAAAAGTGTAATTATTCATGCAGGTACCGGCTATGACAGCTATCTATGGTCAACAGGACAAACATCAGAACACATTACAATAACTCAAGCAGGAAATTATTGGGTAACTGTAACAGAAAATCATCCTGCGGGATTAGTCTGTTCTTCAACAAAAAATTTCAATATCTTTTTATCAAATTTTGCAACCATCACTAATATCGAAACGTTAGATTGGACAGATAACGAAAATGTCATCACTGCAAATGTGACTGGTATTGGAGTTTATGAGTATTCCCTTGATGGGATGCATTTTCAAGACAGTAATACTTTTTCTAATTTAACAGTAGGGGTTTACAATATTTTTGTTAGAGATAAAAACGGGTGCGGTGTGGTTGGACAAGATGTTTTTTTACTAAATTATCCTAGATTTTTTACGCCAAATAATGATGGAATTAATGATAATTGGAAAGTGAAATTTTCAGAATATGAACCTGGAATTAAGGTTGAAATTTATGACCGTCAAGGAAAATTATTAAAACAACTTGATAGCTCAAATAGTTGGGATGGAATTTACAACGGATTACTATTACCTTCCGACGATTATTGGTTTGTTGTACATCGAGTAAATGGAACTATTCACAAAGGACATTTTACACTTAAACGATAAAACATAAGGGAACGTTAAAGCAATTAAGTTTTGCTAAATTTTAAGTATTTTTGTAAAAAATTATCATGCAAAACGAGTGTATTAGCTATAAAAAATCAGGATATTTCACTAAATTAATTACCGATTATTTAGACGAAAACTCTGAGTTAAAACAGTTATATAATCGTTTTCCAAAGATTGAAAATTTCAAAGAACAAATAATTGAAAAACAAGAGAATTTCCCTTTTGAAAACAGACAAGTTTTAGTTTCAGAACTAGAAAAACAATATACCAATTTTAGTGTTTCTGATGAAACTATTCGCAATATTGAACGTTTAAATCACACGAATACTTTTACAATAACTACTGGTCATCAACTCAATTTATTTACGGGTCCGCTGTATTTCTTATATAAAATTGTTTCTACTATCAATCTTTGTAAGGAATTAAAAAAGAAATTTCCTGACAATAATTTTATTCCTATTTACTGGATGGCAACCGAGGATCATGATTTTGAAGAAATTAATTATTTTAATTTTAAAAATAAAAAAAT
>CAISUR010000080.1 GCA_903888655.1 uncultured Bacteroidota bacterium
TATTTGGGTGTAAATAGGAGAAGAATATTTTTTGGTTAAAAAGTCTTGTGCAGTAACTTGTTTTATTTTCATTCCATCAAGAATCTCCTTAATTCCCATACCAACTTTTCCAAAGCCAGTTACCACAATTTTAACATTGGGTAAGGTTTGTCTTTTTAATCTAACAATTAAATCTTCTTTATTGGTTAATGTTTCCGCTTTAGGTAAAGTAAACAAATCATATTTTATTCCAAATGCTCTAAATCCATTATACGCTCCAACTATTCCTGCATACCTACCAAAACCAATTAAGCGCTTATGATTTGCGTCTACTATAGTTTCATGATCATATAATTCGATATTTTTTTCTAAAATAGCTTGTAATAATTTTCTGTTATATGGTTGAAATTTAATTGTATGTGAAAAGAAAAAATACTTTTTATTTGGAATTAAGGCATCCACAGGAACTTCTTTCACTCCAAAGAAAACATCACAATCAGAAATATCAGCAGCCACTTCAATACCTAAATCACTATATTGTTGGTCTGTAAAAACTCTAATATCTGAAGTTTCTACTTTTACAACAGCTTCAGGATGTTCTGTTTGTAAACGAACTAATTCCTCTGGAGTAAACACAACTCTTCTATCAGGTGGATTTTTTCTTTCTTTAATTATTCCAAATTTCATGGTTGGCATATTTTGATTGAGTGGCAAAAATACCATTAACGAAAACGTTTTCAAAACTTTTTTTATTAAATAAAAATCTACGTTTAAAACACTATTAACTGAAAAACAATAAATTGACTTTTATGTTTTTTAAATTGTGAAAAACGTGTTAATACCTTTCTGATAAACCATTAATTTAGGTAGTCGTATTAGTTATATTTGCTAACCAAATCCATAAAAATGAAACAAAATTCTTCTCTATATAATCTCATCATTATTCTTTGCACCGTTTTTTTATTAGCCTGTGCCAAAGAAAAAAAAGACATCATTCCTGTCGTAAAAACAAATAAAGAAGGACTTCCAATTCTTCAGCCTCTTAAAGAGGAAATGCCAAAATTGAGTCCAGCTTACATTAAAGAAAAACAACAAAAAGTAGCTCATTACTTTGATAAAGTTTGGACAGACAAAGACAATGTAAGCTTTTTGGTAGCGCAAAACGGGCAGATTATTTATGAAAATTATAAAGGATTTGCCAATAGATCTAAAAAAGAAAGTATCACTAAAGAAACTCCGCTACATATCGCTTCGGTAAGTAAAGTATTGACCGCAACAGCTGTTCTGATGTTAATTGATGCCAAAAAAATAAAATTGGAACAAAAAGTAACCGAATTTTTACCCAATTTTCCTTATCCTGATGTTACTATTCAAACCCTACTTAATCACAGAAGCGGAATGAAAAATTATGCATATTTTACCTATAAAACTGGTGTTTGGGACATTAGAAAAGAATTAACCAATCAGGATATTGTTACAATTATGAAAAAGAACAAAATTCCATTGGAGTCTAAAACTAATACTCGTTTTAGCTATTGCAATACCAATTATGCTATTTTGGCACTTGTTATTGAGAAAGTAACCAAAATGAAATATCCTGAAGCGATGCAGGAAATGATTTTTAAACCACTTGGAATGACTAATACATTTGTATATGAAACCTCAAAACATCGAGGAAAAGTTTCTTTGTCATATAAGGGTAATATGGATTTAGCTGTGGAATATTTGGACGGAATTTATGGCGACAAAAACATCTACTCTACACCGCGAGATTTATTAAAGTTTGATAAAGCTCGATATGCCCCTTCATTTTTAAATGCCGAATTATTGAAAAAAGTTTACCAAGGATACAGCCATGAAAAAAGAGGCGAAAAGAACTATGGTTTGGGAATTCGTATGCTGGAATTTGATAAGGGAGAACCTTTTTATTATCACAATGGATGGTGGCACGGAAACACTTCTTGCTTCATAAATATGCGAAAAGAAAAAGTAAGTATGATTGTCATTTCTAATAAATATACTCACAAGACTTATCAAACAAAAAAATTGGCTCCTATCTTTGGAAACTATCCATTTAAATCAGTAGATGACAAAGAAGAGTGATTAAATTATTTAAAATCAGAACAATAAAACAAATAACACGGCGTTATAGTACTATGCAATTTCATATTTTGTTTAGTTAATAAGACTGTCAGGAGCTTTTTTTGACAGTTTTTTTATATGAATGTCTTATCCAGAAATAGCGATACACAAAAA
>CAISUR010000081.1 GCA_903888655.1 uncultured Bacteroidota bacterium
AGATTTTTTTTAATAAAAATATTGAATTTACATCAACCAATGTTTAAAATTTATTCATATCGCAAAGCCTCAATAGGATCCAATTTAGAAGCTTTAATGGCAGGATATAATCCAGAAACTAATGCTACAATAAAACTTGTAATAACAGCTGCAATGATGGCTCCCCAAGGAATAACAAAGCCAAAGTCCATTACGGATGCCATTAGATAACCTACTAGAATTCCGAAGATAATTCCAACGAAACCACCAATTTGGCCGATGAGTAAAGTTTCCATAAAAAATTGCCAAGCAATAGTGCCACGTTTAGCTCCCAGTGATTTTCGAACACCAATTTCACGTGTTCTTTCGGTAACAGAAACAATCATAATATTCATCAAAGCTATAGACGAGCCAAGGATAGTAATGATTCCAATAATCCACGCAGATAGGCTTAAAACTCCAGTCATTTCCGCAATTCTATTCACTAAATCATCACTTCTAGAAATTCCGAAATTGCTCTCCTCTACAGGATTTAATTTTCTAATTTGACGCATGGTGACTGTCGCATTATCCACCGCTTGTTCTAGCAACTCTTTTTTATCCACCATAGTGCTAATGGTATAATTTATTTTGGGTGCCGAAAATAAGGAACGTGCTACTTGAATCGGAATCAACACTCTCAAATCCTGGTTATTTCCAAAGGTGGAACCTTTTTCTTTAAGCACTCCAATCACTTTAAATTTGGCGCCACGAATCGAAATGATTTTGTCAATTGGATTGACGTCTTTTAATAATCCTTTAGAAGCAAAATCACTACCAACAACACACGAATAAGTATTGTTTATAATATCAAAACTATTGAAATTTCTTCCTTGAACAACTTCAAATCCACCATTAGACGTGAAATATTCATCAACACCCAAAACTGCAATTTCAGGATCGGTTTTTTTATCTTCATATTTTACTTCTGCGGCAGTAGTTGCTGTAAAAGAAAGTGAGGTATGGGTAAATGGATAGCTGTATTTTTCTTTGTATTCTTTTGCTTCGGGATAAGATATAATAGGATTTATTTTTTCAACTTCACCGCCTCCTTGATTTCGGGTTTTAAATTCATACTGGTTAATGCTAAAAGTATTGGAACCCATGGAAGCAAATTTCGAATTTAATGTATTATCAATGGCTGCTACCACGGTTAGAATTCCAACCAAAGCTGTAATTCCAATAGCAATAATAACAATAGTAAGAATCGTTCGCAGCAATTGTGCGCGAATTGAACCCAAGGCAATCTTTATATTCTCTCTGAAAACTGCATTCATAATTCCAATTTGACACGAAATTACGGTTTTTGTTACAAGTTTGTGGTATAAGAATTATAAATTATTTTAAAAAGTATGATATTTGCCAAATGAATTTTAAATATTAGATATCAGATATCAGATATTAAATATTTTAAAATCTAAAATTTAAAATCTAATATTAAAAATGGCATCTAAACCAAGCATTCCTAAAGGCACACGCGATTTTTCTCCTGTTGAGGTTTCTAAACGTAACTACATTATCTCTATAATGAGAACTCATTTTGAGAACTATGGTTACCAACCTATAGAGACTCCAAGTTTTGAAAATTCGGATACGTTGATGGGAAAATATGGCGAAGAAGGAGATCGATTGATTTTTAAGATATTGAATTCTGGGGATTATTTGGAAAAAGTTTCAACAGAAGTACTACAAACTTTAAATCACAAACAGCTTACGGGAAAAATCTCCGAAAAAGCCCTTCGTTATGACTTAACCGTTCCGTTTGCACGCTATGTAGTGCAACACCAAAGTGAGATTGAGTTCCCATTCAAGCGATACCAAATTCAACCCGTTTGGCGCGCGGATAGACCACAAAAAGGACGTTTTAGAGAATTTTATCAATGTGATGCTGATGTCGTTGGTTCGACTTCGTTGTGGCAAGAAGTAGAGTTGGTGCAATTATATGATTCGATTTTTGCAGCATTGGGTTTGAGTGGCGTTACGATTAAAATCAATAATCGTAAAATTTTATCGGGAATTGCTGAGGTAATTGGTGCATCGGATAAATTGATTGACTTTACGGTTGCTTTGGATAAACTCGACAAAATAGGGGAAGACGGCGTTAAAAAAGAAATGCTCGAGAAAGGAATTTCCGAAGAAGCGTTGGTAAAAGTTCAACCGCTGTTCAATTTTACTGGAACAATTCAAGAAAAAATCGAGAAATTATCAGCATTACTTTCGTCGTCGGAAGAAGGATTGAAAGGTATTGACGAGTTGCAATTTATATGTGACAATGTAATTAAATTAGGATTGCAAAAAGCCATTTTAGAGCTAGATGTAACATTGGCTCGGGGTTTGAATTATTATACAGGTGCAATCTTTGAAGTTGCTGCACCACAAGGAGTGGCAATGGGTTCAATTGGCGGTGGCGGACGATATGACGATTTAACAGGCATCTTCGGATTGAAAAATATGAGTGGTGTTGGAATATCCTTCGGTTTAGACCGAATCTATCTGGTTTTGGAAGAATTGGACTTGTTTCCTCAAACTGTTACAACTTCTACTAAAGTACTATTTTTAAATTTTGGCGAAAGTCAAGCTTTTGAAACCGTGCAAGCGGTTAAAAAACTCCGTGATTTAAATATTAAAGCCGAATTTTATCCAGATACGACCAAAATTGACAAACAATTTAAACATGCCGAAAGAAGAAGCATTCCATTTGTGGTAAAAGAAATCACTAACGAAGTTTTTACGTTGAAAAATATTGTTACTGGTGAACAAACACAAGTTGGTTTTCAGGAGTTAGTTGAGAAAATACAAATTTAACTTCCTGTGAAAGAAATTGTAATAAAAAAGGTTTTAGAAATTTATCTAAAACCTTTTTAAGTTTTGTAGCGAGAGGGAGATTTGAACTCCCGACCTCAGGGTTATGAAAAAAAATTTGATTACAAAACCTTCTGATTTTAAAGGATTTTACTAGTTTTTAGACGAATTTCAACTATTTCCTTACTCCATTTCCTTACTCCGTAATTTATGTTGTGTAAGTTTCTAAACTCGTTATTACACCTACCAATTTTGAAAGGATAAGGGAATAAATTTGATAAGTCAAACGCTTTCTGTTTTAACCCAAAACTTCATAAAAAAACTTCTGTTCTTTCGAGGAATATATTGCTCCAGCCTTATAAAAGTTAATATCATATTCTTCAAGATAAATTCGTGATTCACTTATTGTGTTTGGCTCACAAATGATTGCCAGTTTATCATTAATATCAGTGAGTTCTATCATATCCTTTGCACAGTCAATTAAAAAATGAGAATGAAAGTAATTGTCATTTGGATTTTTTTCGATAGAGTAATAAAGGGTTAAATGATTATTTTCCATTTGTAGCGTTTTAAGTTCTTCAAACAAGAACCTCATCTTGCCTTTCAATTCTTCAATTGTTGTGCTTCCTGGTACAATGTTTCCGACGAAATTCCAATAATGATTTCTAACCCATTTTATGGTAAGATTGATTTCTCTTTTACTTAATCTTCTTCTTTTACGGAATAATTCATCCATTGCAGAATAATGGATTAATCTTGATGGAGAACCTGATTTTGATGTAGCAAATTTTGTCTTTGATGCATCAATGTTTTTTATTCTCTTTTTATAAGTTGCTAATGAGATTGGATATATTTCTAATACTTCTTTCTTTGAATACCATTCTTTATACTGCATAAGTAATCTATCTTATTATTTATAAGTTTATTGA
>CAISUR010000082.1 GCA_903888655.1 uncultured Bacteroidota bacterium
AATTCCGAAACTTGTTCATCGATTGCTATGATTTTATCTTGCAAATGAAGGATACGCGCTTTGAGCTGGGTGGGGGGCTCAGTGGTTTGGATTTGCAATGTGACCAATTCGTGCTCTAATTCTTCTTTTTGCATCATTTTTTCTTGAATGCGTTGCTCAAGAACGCGGGTTTGAGTTTGAGCTTGAATTTCCCCACCAAGTTCCTCAACGACTAATCCAGTACGCCAATTACAATCTTTTTTCAAGCGTAAAATATCACCGTAAATATGATCACCCATATACAAAATTTCATCCCCCCGCAAATTCAAGTGCTGAGTAAATTGATTAGCACTGCCGCCTTGATAAATTCCGGGATGCAAAGGCCCGTGATGATTCGTCATTAAGCCTGTGTTCGGGTCAATTTTGAGAAAACGCAATTTATCATAAAAAAAACGAGGTTTATCCGAGAGGGTGATGACATATTCAAACAGATCTTTCCAGTCTTCTCCTGGTTCTAAACAGGCATTAATTGCGTAATCTAGAAGTAATTTGGTGTAGCTATAATCGGAATTGGTGACGATAAAAAATTTTTTGCCTTGTTGAATATATTGTTTTAAACCTCTGACTAAATTTGAATCTTGATGAATGTATTCAGGTAAATTTTCTGCAATATGCCGTTTTAAATGTCCTTCAGCATGCACGGCATCCACCGCCGCAAGAACGTCGAATGCAATCGTTTCATAAGCAGGAAGAACCCCAGGGTTTTTATCTTTAAACCCAATTATTTGTCCAAACAAGGCGCAAAAAGCAATCGAAAAAGACGTGTCAACGGCAATGTAATTGTCTGCATTGAGATCAACGTAAGTAGAACGATAAATTTGACTTTGTTCATCAAATCGAATCAATTGCGTGCCATGAAAACTTTTGCGTATAGCCCCATAACGATTGAGTTTGAGAATATTTCCATTTTTACTGTCTATAACAGCACCACGAATGGCCGAAGAAAAATCAAACTTGAATTGTTTGATTTTAATTGGGTATTGTTTGTGAGAGATTAGATAATCAATCACAAACTGATAGACCAATGCTTCAAATTTTTGAGTTTGATAGCGAATCAAAGTGTGATCCATGTCTACACCAATATATTTGATTTTTTTCATATTAATTGTACGATTGACGAATACCGAATGTTTCATTGCAATCCTGATTGATGGTTACTATCTTAGAAAAACCAGCGATTTTTTCTGAGATAAGGTGATGTTAAATTCAATCGTAACTATGCTCGCCATCGGCGAGAGTGCCCGAGCATTTACAGACAATAAATACTAGTATAGACCATATTTGGATAAATAAAATAAATCTCGCAACCAGGGAACAACCAAGTTAATGTTTGCCATTTTGTAAAAATATTTTACAATTATCTGGTTATTCAATTCATTTAATTATACAATGGGTCGCTTTTATATTTTTTGCGAGTTACTTACTTTTATGAGTCAATCTATTGGGGTAAAACCCACCCAGCTAATATGGCGTTTACTGACTTATGTCAAACCCTTTGGGGCTATTTTACTTTTGGG
>CAISUR010000083.1 GCA_903888655.1 uncultured Bacteroidota bacterium
AATTCAATATATTTCAAATGATAGTCCGAGCGTCATTTTTATTGGGAACATTGAAGATATAATAGCAAAACGACTTACTGCAGAAAACTTTCAAAAACAAGGATTAGATACTTTAAAAATCAATAAAGCCAAGGCTGACGTCTCTATTAATTTAGAAAAAGCTTCGGGAGAAACAGCATTAAAAGGGCTGAATGAAATCAAAATTGGAATTGGTGGAGTATTTGGTTACTTAATTATGATGTTTATTATCATTTACGGAAATATGGTAATGAGAAGTGTTATAGAAGAAAAAACTTCTCGTATTATTGAAGTAATTATTTCATCCGTAAAACCATTTCAACTGATGATGGGTAAAATTATCGGAACTTCTATGGCAGGTGTTTTACAATTCCTAATTTGGGCAATTCTTGGACTATCTGCAATGTTTGTATTATCATCTGTTTTTGGTGTTCAAATGGGAGCAGCTTCTGGAGCTCAAACACAACAAGCACTTCAAACGGCACAACATGCTATGGGAAGCGAAATTCAAATGTATATTAATGAATTATGGAATTTACCCATTGCAACCATTTTAATTTCGTTCATTATTTATTTTATTGGAGGCTATTTTCTTTATAGTTCATTTTATGCTTCAATAGGAGCTGCCGTTGATAATGAAACCGATTCACAACAATTTCTTTTGCCTATTATAATGCCATTGATTTTGGGAGTTTATATTGGATTTTTTACGGTGATGAATGATCCAAATGGAACTATTGCCACGGTATTTTCAATGATTCCGCTAACCTCTCCAATCGTCATGATGATGCGAATTCCATTTGGTGTGCCGTGGTGGCAAATTGCACTTTCAATGACTATTTTATTTGCTTCATTTCTTGGTGTGGTTTGGTTTGCTTCTAAAATTTATCGCATCGGAATTTTAATGTACGGCAAAAAGCCAACTTGGAGGGAACTCTACAAATGGCTTAAATATTAAATGATAAAATCAACAAATTTAATGAGCAAAATATTAATCATAGAAGACGAAGCATCTATTAGAAGAGTATTAAACAAAATACTTTCTGAAGAGAATGATACCTATCAAGTGGAAGAAGCCGAAGATGGAGCACAAGGTTTTGAAAAAATCAAAAATACCGATTACGATTTGGTTTTGTGCGACATTAAAATGCCCAAAATGGATGGCGAAGAATTGCTTGAAGCCGTAAAAAAAATAAAGCCTGAAATTCCCATTGTAATGATCTCGGGTCATGGTGATATGGAAACTGCCATCAACACCATGCGCCTTGGTGCTTTTGATTATATTTCAAAACCACCTGATTTAAACCGTCTTTTAAATACCGTTAGAAATGCTTTAGATAAAAAACAGTTGGTGGTTGAAAATAAAATTCTAAAGAAGAAAGTTAGCAAAAACTATGAGATGATAGGCAATTCGGAGCCTATTAATCATATCAAACACCTGATTGAAAAAGTTGCAAAAACAGATGCAAGAGTTTTAATTACAGGTCCAAACGGAACCGGAAAAGAACTAGTTGCTCATCAATTGCACGACAAAAGCGATCGATCTGATTTTCCTATAATTGAAGTAAACTGTGCTGCTATTCCTTCAGAATTAATTGAAAGTGAGTTGTTTGGTCATGTAAAAGGAGCTTTTACTTCTGCAGTTAAAGATCGTGCCGGAAAATTTGAAGCGGCCGATGGTGGTACAATTTTTTTGGATGAAATTGGAGATATGAGTTTGGCAGCACAAGCTAAAGTGTTGCGAGCTTTACAAGAGAATTTGATTCAACGAGTTGGAGCAGATAAAGATATTAAAGTGAATGTTCGTGTGGTCGCAGCAACTAATAAAGATTTGAAAAAAGAAATCGAAGAAGGTCGATTCCGAGAAGATTTATACCATAGATTGGCGGTAATATTAATTAAAGTTCCAGCTTTGAATGACCGTCGAGATGATATACCTTTGCTCATCGAACATTTTTCGTCAAAAATTTCAGAAGAACAAGGAAATACTCCAAAAACATTTTCTAAAGAAGCCATAAATTTATTACAAGAATACGATTGGACAGGCAATATCCGCGAATTGAGAAACGTAGTCGAACGATTGATAATCCTTGGTGGAAATGAAATCTCTGAAATGGATGTAAAATTATTCGCAAGCAAGTAAAAAGGTAATAGGGCAAAGGTAATAGGTGTTAGGAAGACTAAGCCGACAACCTACAACCCACCGCCTAAAACCATAAAATATGCAATTAAAAAAAATAAACGCAAACCTGCAACAAGCTTTAATTGAGAATGAATTGTTGGAAGCCAATGAAATGCAGCAAGATACTTTTTCAACCATTAAAAGTGGCGCCGATGCCGTAATTCAATCTTCAAAAGCGACTGGAAAAACTACCACAATAGTACTAAATGTCATCCAACGTTTGGAAAAAACCATGGGTGAAAGTACTCGTGCTTTGATAATTGTTGAAAATAAAGAAAAAGTACTCGAAATGGAAGAGCTTTTTTTAAAGTATGGCACCTATACCGATTTAAGTATTCTGGGAGTTCACGATAAAGGAGATATTGATTATGATAAAAATATTATATCCATGGGATTGGATATCTTAATTGGAACTCCAAACCGAATCAATGCTTTATTTTCGTCGGCAGGTTTTAACATTAATACTATTAAAATGTTTGTTGTAGATGATGCAGATGTCATATTTAGAAATCGTTTGGATGCAACAATTTTAAGACTTTCGGCAAGTATAGAAAAAACACAACGATTATTTTTTACTTCAGAAATTACAGAACGAGTAGAGTCATTAGCAGATAAAATAATGATTGAACCCCTGTTCTTTGAAATGGAAGAGGAAGATTAATAATTCATAATTGATAATTCGTAATTCATAATTAAATAAAATGGGCTTAATCAAAATATTTTCGGGAGAAGAAATTCTAGCAGTAACTTTAAAAGAAAAGTTAGAAGAATCCAACATCAATGTTGTTGTTAGAAATAATAATCAGGCAAATGTATTACCAAGTATTCAAACCGCTAAAGCAGTAGAATTGTTTATTCAAGAAGTAGATTTTGGAAAAGCAAATCCTGTAATTGAAACGTTTAGATTGAATTTGTAATAACGTTTTTTTTACAATTATTAAAAATAAAATTATTTAGTGATCTCTAAAACTTTATTAGGATCATACCCAAATAATCTATGTTGTTTAATCAATGCAGCGGTACCTGCTGGCAACATTCGTTCCCATCCAGCACTACCACTATTAATCATCTTTAATACTTCGCGAGAGAAAATTTTAAGATTTTCTTTATCGTGAACAGGGACATCCACAACTTTTCCATTGTAGGCAAAGAATTTGTACAATTCTTTCATTCTTGGATGTACTTTAAGGTTTTGTGAAGTAATTATTTCTCCGTTTTCTTCCATCGGATATAGATAGACTTTCAAATCACGATAAAATAATTTACCAAAAGCTTCTAATATTCCGCCACTTAAATGACGGTAATATTTCTCATCGAAAATATCAACTAAATTGTTAACCCCCATTACCAATCCCATTCTTGCTTTAGTATAGCTTGAGAAATATTCAACTACTTTATAGTATTCTTGAAAATTAGAAATCATGACGGTTTGACCAAGAGAACAAAGTAATTCGGCTCTATCCATAAAATCACGTTCATCAATTTCTCCTTCAGAACGTAGGTTGGATAATGTAATTTCAAAAATTACAAATGTATTTTCTTTTTCTACCTTATTTTCTTCAACAAACATTTCTAAAGATCGTTCCAACATATCCATATTTACCTTTGTCACTGGACGGAAACTTCCTCTTAAAGCCAATATATTCTTTTTGTATAAAACTGCTGCTGGTAAAATATTATGACCGTCTGGACTAAACATTACGGCATCAGTCATACCGTTTTTAACAAGCTGCAAGCTCATTAAACGATTATCAACGTTAGCAAAACGAGGTCCTGAAAAATTAATAGTATCTATTTCTAATTGATCTTTATCTAAATGGTCATATAGATAACGAAGTAATTTTTTGGGGTCATTATGCTTATAGAATGCTCCATAGATAAGGTTAACGCCAAGAACTCCAAGTGTTTCTTGCTGTAAACGAGCATCTGTTTCTTTAAAACGAATATGTAGAATTATTTCGTTATAATCTTCGTCGGGTTCCACTTGAAATTTAATTCCCACCCATCCATGTCCTTTGAATTGTTTTGCAAAATCAATTGTTGCAACAGTATTAGCATAACTAAAAAACATTTTGTTTGGATGTTTTACTCTATCCAAACGCTTTTCAATCAAATCAACTTCATGAGAAAGCATTTTTTTTAAACGGCTTTCAGTAACATATCGACCATCGCCTTCAATACCATAAATAGCATCACTAAAATCTTTATCGTAAGCAGACATTGCTTTTGCTATAGTTCCCGAAGAACCTCCAGATCTAAAGAAATGTCGAACGGTTTCTTGACCTGCTCCAATTTCTGCAAAAGTTCCGTATATATTTTCATTCAAATTTATACGTAGTGCCTTGTCTTTAATTGAAGGAATTTGTTCAATTACTTTATCTCCTTTTAACTTAATATCTAATCCGTTACTTGCCATAATCAATTGTATTCCTTGCAAAGTTAGTAAATTGCTACTTTAATGAAAGATAATTGTTTTAATTTTGTATAAAATTATTGCCAATTTATTTTTCGTAATTTTATCAAAAATCATGCTAAATGAAAATTTATTTTTTGGGAACAGGTACTTCGCAGGGAATTCCGGTTATTGCTAGCCAACATCCTGTTTGTTTAAGTGATGACTTTAAAGACAAAAGATTGCGCGTTTCTGTTTGGATTTATGATAAAGAAACATCTTTTGTTATCGATTGTGGACCCGATTTTAGACAACAAATGCTCACTTCTAAATGTTCTAAAATTGATGCAATTTTATTTACTCAC
>CAISUR010000084.1 GCA_903888655.1 uncultured Bacteroidota bacterium
TGCAATCATTAATGTTAAGTAATAACAACCAATAACCATATCTTGTGTTGGTTTTAAAATCACATCTCCATTCGATGGAGAAATAACATTATAAGATGGTCTCATCATTGTTTTTGCTTCCAATTGTCTACATTCATAAAGTGGTAAATGAACAGCCATTTGATCACCGTCAAAATCAGCATTAAAGCCGGTACATACTAACGGATGTAAATGAATAGCTTGTCCTAAAATAATAACTGGATCAAAAGCCTGAATTCCAAAACGATGAAGTGTTGGAGCACGATTTAATAGGATCGAATGTTTTTTTGTTAAATTTTTTAACAAATTCCAAATGAAAGGTTTATTTTTTTTAATAATTATATGAGCTAATTTAGTATTATGACTTGGTGCTTTAATTTTTGTTTTTAATAATTCATTAATTAAAAATGGTTGAAATAATTCAACTACCATTTCATATGGTAAACCACATTGGTTTAAGCGAAGTGTGGGACCCACGATAATAACTGAACGACCAGAATAATCAACACGTTTACCTAATAAAGATTGACGAAAACGACCTTGTTTTCCTTCTAAAATTTCAGTTAAACTTTTTAAAGCTTTATTGTTTAAACAAAATGTTTTATCTTTAGCTAATCTTGCATTATCAATTAAGGAATCAACTCCTTCTTGTAATAATTTTCGACTATGCACGGTAATTAAATCTGGAGCTATAAAATGATACATGAAATCAAATAATCGTTGATTTCTTGTAATAATTAAACGATAGATTTCATTAACATCTGCTGCTACTAAACGACCACTTTCAAGCTCAAGTAATGGTCTTAAATTTGGTGGAAGTACAGGTAAAGTAGTTAAAATCATCCAACTTGGATTTGTTTTTGTAGCCAGAAAACTTTCTAATATTCGAATTCTTCTAATAATTGTTTTATCAGGTACTGGTATTAAATTTATACTTCTAAATGCATTAAAATCAACTCCAAAACGAGATTCTTTGATTTGTGCTTTTAGATCGATAGATTCTAGAGCAGCTTTAATAATTTCTGCGCCACGACGTTTTTCAAGTTTAAACGAATTATTTGATTGAAAATGAGCTTTTATTTCCTTATTTTCAGGCTCAAAAAATTTAAATAAAGGATGCGCTTTATTGATAATACGTTCTCCTTCTTTGAAATAAACAATTTGTTCAATATGTGAAACAGTAATTTTTTTATCAATACATTTTAGTAAAACACATAAGTAATTAGGAACTCCTTTTAAATACCAAAGATGGGTTACAGGACAAGTTAATTCAATATAACCCATTCTATAACGTCTTACACGAGATTCAATAATTTCAACGTGACATTCTTCACAAATTTTATCTAAAATAAAACCATTATATTTTCCACATTTACATTTCCAATTTTTGATAGGTCCAAAAATTTTTTCACAAAACAATCCATTTAACTCAGGTTGATGTGACCGAAAATTAATTGTTTCAGGTTTTAAAACTTCGCCAACTACTTCCCCATTGGGCAAAATTCGTTCGGCCCAACTTTTTATTTTTTTAGGTGAAGCAATTGTAATGCGTAAATAATCAAAGGACGCATGTAAATTTTCTAATTTTAAAAGTGTTTTTTCAAGTTCTAAAATTTCATCATTTGATTTCATAAAGTTTTTTATTTAATTTATAAATCTCGTAATCTAAAGTTACTATTTTGTTTGAAATAGATTTACATTATTTCTTAAACGTTCTAAAATTTTATTTTTTTCTGATATTTTTTCGAAAAGCATAATATCATTTTTATCTACAAAATTAGTAGATTTTGCAAATTGTTCCGCTTTTTTACGTGCTAATAACGCTCTTAATTTCAATCTTAATTCAATATCTTTAAAAATATCTTTTTCAGAGTCACTTGTTTTACTTGGTGCATAAAAACCAGAATCAAATTTTTTGATTGAAAAATCAAGTCCTAAAGCATGTAATTCACGCATTAATGCTAAAAATGATTCGGGAATAGAAGGATTTGGTTTTTCAATATCTTTCCTAACTAATATAGATTCGTACATATCATTTCGACCATCAATATCATCAGATTTAATAGTAAGTAATTCTTGTAAGGTATTTGAACATCCATAAGCTTCTAGAGCCCATACTTCCATTTCACCAAAACGTTGCCCACCTTTTTGAGATTTTCCAGCTAAAGGTTGTTCTGTAATCATTGAATAAGGTCCTGTTGCTCTAGCATGAATTTTATCTTCAACTAAATGTATTAGTTTTAGAATATAACTTTTTCCAACTGTAATTGGATTGTCAAAATATTCCCCTGTTCGTCCGTCACGTAATAAAATTTTTCCAGGATAATATTTATTAAATAACCAATTTGAATTCGTTTTTAGAGCTGCTTCTTTTAATTTTTGATTTACTAAAACTCGCGAAGCTTCTTTTCCATAAATTTCATCAAAAGGAGAAATTTTATATCGATTACCTAATTTTTCACCAGCTAATCCTAATAAGCATTCAAAAACTTGTCCAACATTCATTCGCGATGGAACTCCTAA
>CAISUR010000085.1 GCA_903888655.1 uncultured Bacteroidota bacterium
TGCTGATGTTATATGCAACTTGGTGCGCTCACTGTAATAAAATGAAGAATGAAATTTTTACTGATACAGATGTTATAAATTACTATTCTAAGAATTTTATTTGTGTGGCAATTGATGCCGAATCTCAAAATGGCATTGACTTAAAAAATCGATTTAAAAGTAAGTTTAAAGTTAAATTTTATCCTACCTTCAGTTTTCTTGACAGTGATGAAAATGTCCTGAATTGTATCTCAGGTGAATCCAAAAAAGAAGATTTTTTAAACGAAGCAAAAAATGCTTTGATTCCTGAAAAACAATTCACTACATATAAAAATGCTTATTTGAATGATGTTAGTAATCCTGAAAATTGCTTGAAATATATTACTGCGGTGAGAAAATCTGGGCTAGATGCAACGGAAATTACTGAAAAGTACTTACAAACAAAAGCTGAAAAAGATTGGTTTACAGAACAAAATTGGAAAATCATTGCCAATGGAATTAATAATATTGATTCTTATGAGATTAAATTCGTCAATTCACACAAAGATGAATTTGCTAAAGTATCCTCGCTGGTAAGAGTTGAAAAAAAACTTGTATTCGTCACTTCAGATAATTTAAAACCTTTGGTTGACTTAAACGATACCATAAATTACTATAAATTAAAACCGATTGCTGCTTCCTTTAAAATTAGAAAAGTCGATTCTTTGTTATTTAAATATGATTTACAACTTTATGAAAACAACAAAAATTGGAAGAATTATAAAGCAACTGCAAAAAATTCTATAGAAAAATTTGCTTGGAAAGACTCCAATACATTAATAGAAGTTGCTAGTTTTTATTTGAACTTTATAACCGACAAGAGTAGTCTTGACGATGCTATCAGTTGGACAAAACAAGCGCTGACACTTGGAGAAACATTAGACAAGTATACGTTATTATCCAAATTGTATTTAGCAGAAAAAGACCGGATAAATGCCCTTGAATATGCAAAAAAAGGCAAAGAAACGGCGATGAAATATGGATGGAAAACCGAAGAGATTGACAAATTAATTTTAGAAATAAAAAAATAGCAATAGCATGAAAATAAATATATTACCAATTATATTTTTACTTATAGCTTTAAGTGGATTCTCTCAAGAAATCGCTTTATTAAAATATAATGGTGGAGGCGATTGGTATGCCAACCCGACCTCTCTTCCTAATTTAATTAAATTTAATAATCAAAATAATAACACAAAAATAAAAACTAAACCCGCTACGGTCGAGCCCGGAAGTCCAGACATTTTTTCTTATCCTTTTGTGCATGCTACAGGACATGGAAACATACTATTTAGCGATGCCGAAGTATTAAATTTGAGAAATTACATGCTTTCTGGCGGATTTATGCACTTTGATGACAATTATGGTTTAGATCAATACATCAGAAGAGAAATAAAAAAAATATTCCCAAACAATAATCTGGTTGAAATTCCTGCAAATCATCCTATTTTTCAAAAACCATTTAGCTTTCCTGCTGGATTACCAAAAATTCATGAACACGATGGTAAAAGAGCTCAAGCCTTTGGTGTTTTTGACAACAATCGATTAGTACTTCTTTACACCTACGAATGTGATTTGGGAGATGGTTGGGAAGATGCCGAAGTACATAATGACCCCAAAGAAGTTCGTGAAAAAGCATTAAAAATGGGCGCCAATATATTAAATTACATTTTTAATAATTAAGATGACATACTCCAACTCTATTACTAATGGTATTTTAAAATCAGTCGGAACAATCGTTTTGATTTGCCTTTCACTATATTTTCTTTATCAAATACAAACCGTTATCATTTATTTGATAGTTGCCGTTATTTTAGCGATGATTGCTAATCCAATTGTGGAGTTTTTAAAAAGAAGATTGAAATTTTCCAATACACTTGCTGTCATTACAACATTGATTATTTTTCTTTTGTTAGCTTTCAGCTTAATCATGATGTTTGTACCTCTTATTACTTCAGAGAGTATAAATTTATCCTTGTTAGATACCAAATCAATAGAAACGCGCTTTTTACGTTTATATAGTGATCTTAATCAATATGGGCAAAAACATCATGTTGATATTACTAAAATAGTTAAAGAAAATGAAATCACTTCTAAATTGAATTTCAGCTTTTTTACCGATTTTTTTAACTCCATTATCGGTGCTATTGGTAGTTTCGGTATAGGGTTAATTTCGGTATTTTTTATCAGTTTCTTTTTGTTGAAAGATAAAATCAATTTCATTGAAGGAATCAAGCAGATTATTCCTGATAAACACGAGGAACAAATCTTAAACTCAGTTGAAAAAACTAGACTATTACTCACTCGATACTTTATCGGATTACTAATTCAGTTAACCATAATTTGTTTATTATATCTGATTATACTTCTCGTTTTTGGAGTTAAAAATGCATTTGTTATTGCTTTTCTTTGTGCCTTGTTTAATATCATTCCCTATGTAGGTCCTTTGATAGCAGCCGTATTAGCTTCAGTTTTAACAATGTTAAGTAATCTTGGATGCGATTTTCAAACGATTATTTTACCTACAACTATTTATGTTTTTATTGGGTTTATTATAGTGCATTTACTAGACTCCAATATTTCATCTCCAATTATTTTTTCAAAAAGTATCAAATCACATCCATTAGAAATATTCTTAGTAATATTAATTGCAGGTATTCTTTTTGGAATTACTGCAATGATTATAGCAGTACCGCTTTATACTATATTAAAGGTCATTGGAAAAGAGTTTTTTCCAGAAAATAAATTGATTATAATTTTGACCAAAAACCTGTAATTTAGATTTTAGATGAGTATTCTCGGAATTTTGAAACCTGAAATTCAGGAATATATTATTGAAAAAACTAGAGAAGATATTTCAAAATTAGCTTTTCAAAAAAATCCATTTCCAACTATTGATTTCAAAATAATTTTAAATCAAATTGAAGCTCGAACCAAAAGTAAAGATAAACTGACTACTTGGTACAATACAAAAAACATTATCTACCCCAGTAAGGTAAGTGTTGAACAAACTTCTTCTGAAATTACTGCCTGCTATAAATCCGAAATAGTATCAGGAAATAGTCTAATTGATTTATCAGGCGGTTTTGGGGTGGATAGTTATTATTTTTCTAAAAAAGTAAAACAAGTAGTCCATTGTGAAATCAATTCCGATTTATCTGAAATTGTCGCTCATAATTTTGACGTATTACATTGCGATTCAATCAAGTGTATTACTGGTGATAGTTCTGAAATTTTAAATCATTTGAATCAAAAATTCGATTGGATTTATATCGATCCGTCAAGGAGAAATGACACAAAAGGCAAAGTATTTATGTTAAAAGATTGTACTCCAAATGTACCTGAATTACAAGAGTATTATTTTCAATTCACGCATAATATCTTAATTAAAACTGCGCCAATACTAGATATTACAGCGGGATTAAATGAATTAAAAAATGTAAAA
>CAISUR010000086.1 GCA_903888655.1 uncultured Bacteroidota bacterium
ATAATCAAACACGATGTTGAAAATATCGTGTTCTCTAATCTTTAATCAAACCACAACATGCAACAGACGTGTAGTTGCAAAATGTTAAATATCGTGTTCTCTAATCTTTAATCAAACCACAACGAATCGGAACTATCAAAATCAAATAATAAAAATATCGTGTTCTCTAATCTTTAATCAAACCACAACGGATTGACTACGTAGAAACTCCGTTGTGGTTTGGTTGTTTAAGATTATCGATTTATGTCAAAGAACTTTTATAAAGTTATACTTTTTGAATTTTTCCTGAAACAGAAATTTTTACTTTTATTGGGTTAAATGTAAACCATCCAGTTTTACCTTCGCCAAATCCTCTAATCTGTTTATAATCATCATCTGTAACTGTTGATGATTTATGTTTTCTGAAAAAATAATCTCCCGAGGTTAATTTCTGAACTCTATATAAATTTTCATTTAATACATCATAATCTAAATTATCCCAATTGATCTCCTCTTCTTTTAAACCTAATAAAAACATATCATTAATATGTAACGTCGTTACAATTTCTTTCCCATCAAAAGGCAAATTATATACTGAATCTCCAGTTCTTTTACGTTCAACAACAGTCCAAAATGTAACTACTTCTTCTTTCAAATTTCCTTTATCATCTTTATAAATCAAAACATGATGATTATTTCTAGGGTTTACCCATTGGTTGACATTTTCTTTTAGTTTTTCAGCTCCACTAAAATTTTCTTTCATTCGTACTTTTAAAATGGGCACAGGCGCACCGTTTTTATTCGGCAAGAATATTTGGGGTTGTTTGATTCCATTTTCATCAACTATAAAAAAGACTTTACTGGGCAAAATTCCTTTCTTTTCATAATTTTCAATTTCTTTCTCGATTTCTTTGTCTTTTTTAACATTAGTTGACAAAAATATTTCATCGTTCAATTCGTGCAATCTAATTTGTATACGTTTATTAATTAACTTTTTGGTAGCTTCATCAACTACTTTATCTACTTGCTTTAAGGTTGTTAAACTATCTATTGATTTCCTTATATGAAATGCATCATCACTAAAAGGCGCAGTTCTTTTTCCGTATACAAACTCTTTATGCAATTGTCCTCTTGCTGCAACACCAACATTTTTATATTTCACACCGTTTTTTTCTGTGGTATGTGTTCTTACCGTTATTGTATTACTAATACGTTTATGAGAAATCAATATTTTATCTACTGCTTTTTCGGCATCATATCGAAACGTTTCCCAAGGCATTGGAAAGTCTTTTAAATCATAGTTTCTGTTATATCGATTCCATTTAGACAACTCTTGTAAATAACTGGTTTTGCCACAAGCCATAACTAAAGCATCGATAGCATGGTGGCGATGGTCTTCACGTGTTTTTGCATTTTCATCGTTTAATACCGTATTCAATCCCCATTTTTGACGCAAGTTAGCGGTCATTTGTCCTGGTGATACCGCTACTTTATTACATATCTTCAATAAATATTCTTTTGCTTCTTTACTGATATATCTTGTATCATTCAATTGTCTTGATGAAAAATCATCATCAAACTTTATCTGTACGAATCGTTTGAATTTTTGATAAGCGTTTGGATATTCTCGAGTATCTGAAAATAATTTCAAAGCACGTTCTTTAATTGCAGACCAATTAGACTCATCACTTCCATAAAACTCAAAAGGTGTTTTGTCGCCTTTTCTTCTGTTTTCATCAGCCCAACATAAGGTTTTATTATTGAAACTATCATTTAGCGAACGGCTCCAAGGATGAATATGTTCTATTTGTATTTCACCAGTAAAAAGTTTATTTACAGGAATAGCAACCCCAGTATATGGACAAGTTTGTTTACACTCTTCCCATAGTTTGAACTTTAAAATGTTATCGTTGGTAACTCTAGTATATTTTTCAACCTCTGCTTTTACTCTATCATTTTCTCTTTCTAAACGTTTTTGATCTCTTCTTATTTTGTTACGTTGTGATTTAGATATTTTTAAATCACGCGCCATTTCTACTTTAATTTCATCTAATTGTCCGTGTTCCTCAATTAATTCATTTACTAATTTTCGCAACTCGAACAAGGCTGTAATAACAATAGGATTTCTTATAGCTTGAATTTCTTTATCAGCTTTTTTGCCAACTGGCAATTTATCAAGTAATTCTTTTACATCTATAGTAGTCGAATGATGATATAATTTTTTCAGTTGCTTATCGTTTAAACCAAATTCTTTAATTAGTAAATCTTTAATAGTGTCTATAAAACCACCTGATATTTTAGACCTAACTATGTCATATACATTATCAATAACATCCAATTGTTTTTGGTTGTTTTCAGCAGTATCATTTTGCCATTTGTCACCAAAAACATTTTTAATGCCTGCCATAACTACTGCCACATCATAAGTATAGCCCTGTTGTAAAAAAGGCAATATATTACCTATCGCTTTTCTACTCAAACTTGCATAACCATCTTTGACATTAAATTTAGAAATAGCTTCTGCTTTTTCCTCATTGAAGTTCCATTTTGATAAAGCATACTCTTTGACATTAGATTTACTATCAAAAAAATAGAGTACATGCCAAATATCTTCTTGCTCTTTTTCTGAAAAGTCGAACCATTGTTTACCAAAAAACTTTTTATTTGATAGATTAGAAATAGTATGAGTACCTACAATTTTATCATCATCTTTATAATTGAACTTAAACTCGGCACTTTCCTTTCCAATAGCTTTTATAAGTTTTTTAAATTCAATTTTATCATGCGAAAGCAACTGTTCTATTAACTTACTTTTTTCATCTTGAGTGATTTTCTTACCATTATACTCAACAGTATTTACCCATTGATAAATTCGGAATAACTCTACAGGAATAGCACTAATAGGACATTTTGTTTTGCTTGGCTCAAAAGAACAATTACCAACTAAATGTTTTTGAGAACGCAAAGGGCGTTGATGAAATAAGATTCCATCTTCTTTGTAACCATCTTGCTTTCTACCACCAAATAATTCTTTTAGATCATCATTTAAAACTGAATGAAACTGACTCTGTTTATTCCATATTAATTCAAATTCATCAACATACATTTTACGCGTTGTATATCGGTTTCTGATTCTCTCTAAACCATCTTGAAAAGGTTGGTTATCTTTTGGATAAATTTCATATAAGTAAGAACCTAATGTTTTACCTTCAATACTTTCTAATGTATCATCAATACCTATTTTGCCCTCTTTAACATTTCCTTTAAAGATAGCACCATCATCAGTACCGCCTTTCCTGCTATTGCTCAAAAATCCTCGTCGCTGTATTAAGTGATAAAATATTCTTCCTATTTCTTCCAAAGAAAGTTTTTCATGCAAAGCCTTCTGGCGCAATTCATAAGGATTTAAAGCAAACCAAGTAGCTAACTTTTCTGATGGAAATAGCTTTGTCTTTTTCCAATCTTCAAAATCATTTGAATCTATCGGACACATATTATTTTCAGAAAGTGCTTTAAGCAATAATTTTTTTCTCAATCTTCTTCTAAAAAATTGTCTTCTTACGCCTCTTGCTCCAGTCCTACTAGCATTTTTGGAAATCTCTCCGTCTCCATCACCAAGATTTTCAACTCCCATTGGAAAAATCCTACTTCCAATACCTAAAATCTTATTTAGTTTATCATCTATTAATGCCCACCCAATACTATTTGTACCTAAATCCAATCCTAATATCTTTGCCATATCAATATAATTTTAACAAGTTTTAAAAATAATAAAAAAAGACTTAACCATTTTACGGTTTATTGCATTTGTTTATAATTATTTTTTCTATACATTTGTTTCAGATTAAAAATCTCTAATCTTTAATCTTATCACAATAAGGCTATATGCCGTAGATGTAAAATCTTAAGTCCTGCTTCGGTGGGACTTTTTTTTGCTTTAACGAATTTTTACTAACCGATAATTTTATTAGTTATTTTTAAGCTAATATTAATTTAAACCTATTGTGTATTCCATAAATAGTTTATTTAAAATAGTTATTTTTTTGGTGTTTTAAGTATTTTTTTTTATTTTTACGTCAAAATATCAACCAATTAGCAATTATAAGCCACGAAAAAAAACGCATTATGGGAAAAAAATTAGACAAACTACAAAAAGAAATAGAAGAATTAAAACGTATTGTATTTCCTTTAGCAAATAACAAACTTCATGAAGTATGGCTCGATAGCGCCGATATTAAACAACAATTCAACATTAGCGATAGTAAACTCTATCGCATGCGTAAAAAAAATGCGATACCTTGCACCTCAATAGGAAATAGGTACTACTACCCTAAAAGCTATTTTAATCTTCTTTTGTTAGAAAAGATAAAAAATAAAGAATCACTAGAATAATCAACACCGCCAGTTTCTTACCGAAATGGCGGTGTTTGTTTTTACCTAACTATAGTCATCGGCTTGTCTATTATAGAAATTGTTACTTTATATAAATTGCTTAAGGTTTTGGCAGCAGTCTCTTCACTACTTTATTTGCAAAAAATCCATTCCCATCGATACATTACCGAATAAAATCCGAACAAAATCCGAACAAAATCTTCTTAAAAAAACAACAATCGGTCAAATGCAGTCACAACTAGTCAGTATCTGTCACAACCATTCACTATTGGCGCAAACCATGATTTATTAAAATGAACTAGTTACTTTTGATTTCAGTTAACAATCTCGAGAGGATAACTAAAAAAAAACTAGTATTAATTTTAAATGTAAACCATTATGGGAACATACAACAAAGGCATTTTAGGTGCTTTTTCGGGTAAAGTTGGCCCGGTAGTTGGCGCCACTTGGCGCGGTAAAGACGTATTACGTAGTTTGCCAAAAAAAGGAAATCGAACTGCATCAGAAACACAGTTGTTGCAACGACTCAAATTTAAAACAGTTTCAGGTTTTTTAACTCCATTGACACCGTTAATCAGTCGTTTTTTTGGTTCAGGTTCATTAGAAAAAACAAGAACCAATCAAGCAATGTCATATCATATGACTGAGGCGGTGACTTATGTAGCACCAGATTTTGAAATTAATTTTGAAAAAGTACTTATCAGCAAGGGAGATTTATTGGGACTTCAATCTCCAACAGTGGCGCCGGGAGCTGGAACCAGTATTGATTTTACTTGGATAGACAATTCTAACCAAGGACAAGCCAAAGAGACTGATCAATTGATTGTTGCAGCTTATGAACCAAGTGGCAAAACTACAGTCTATTCGCTAGATTCAGGAAAACGTGTTGATGGTCAAGGTAATTTTATTTTACCTGCCTATTTATCTGGGCTAAAAGTTGAAGTGTGGATTGCCTTTGTATCTGAAGATTACAAACGATATGCGACTAGCGTCTATATGGGGAAGGTAATTTTAACCTAAGCATTTTTAATAATCTATAATGGAGAATCATTGCTACTCCTGTTTTAAAAAAGAAGACATAAAGTGTATACTTTGTGTCTTCTTTTATCAAATTCACTTTTCCATTTATGATAACAACAATAAAATTTGGAATTCTTTTTTTTTAAGTTAACTCAAAGTAAATTTATTGTAAACTTTGTGTCGCTAGCAATCAACTAACTCATTATCAATGATAAATAAAAAAAATATAGTGAATCTATTAATCTAATATTAAGATGTATTGACTAATTTATTGATAATTTTACAAACCATTTTTATTAAAAAACAAAACTTTTTTAAATGAAAAAATTTCTTGTTGTATTTATCATTTTTTTGAGTCATAATGTAGTTTTTGCACAACGAATTCAAATAAATACCACTCAAACTCCTACACAACTTATTGAAAATGTATTGCTAAAAAGTGGCGTATGCGGTGGAGTAACCAATGTACACACCTCACCTGGTGTAGCAACTACAGGAGCTAATAGTCCGTTTGGTTCTTTTACCCAAAATGGCACCAACAATTTATTTACCCAAGGAATGATTATTTCTACAGGATTTGCTTCTCATGCAGGTAATACCGCTGTAAACACTATATTAAGTGATAATATTGGAACTAACGGCGACACCGATTTAGCCAATGCTTTTTCTGTAATTGCCCCAGCGGTATTGAGCGATGCGGCTTACATTGAATTTGATTTTACACCTATCAAACCAACCCTTAGTTTTAGATATTTTTTAGCTTCTGAGGAATACGAGTATAATAAAAACTATCCTTGCAACTTTAGCGATGCTTTTGCCTTTTTAATAAAAGATGTGACAATTGGTAGTAGTTATCAAAACATTGCTTTAATTCCTGGCACTACAATTCCGGTTGGAATAAGCACCGTTCGCCCAGATTTAACGGCACTTACAGGAGGATGTCCTGCTTCTTATGCCAATTATTTTAATGGATACAACCAAAATCCTCCCAATGTAGATGGCAGTAACTTTAATGGAAGTACCAAAGCATTTACCGCTTCTTCATCAGTCATACCGGGGCATACCTATCATATTAAATTAGTTATTGCCGATTATGGTAGTACTGCAGTCAATAAACTTTACGATTCAGCTGTATTTCTAGAGGCGGGTTCTTTTGATTTATCGGGTTTTATAACCGATACTAACAATATAGTTATTTCAGGATCTACTAATGCTTGTACCCTAGTAGCCCATTCTCAAATTCTAAACCCTGTCTATCAATGGTATCATAATGGTGTAGCTATTCCTGCACCACAAGGTACGGCTGTAACTTATTCAGTTCCTATTGGAGATTCGGGAGCTTATTCGGTTGTAGTAATTGACTCAGTAACAAGTTGTACCGATACTATTGCTCCTGTAACAGTAATAGCCTTAACGCCACCAACAGCTGCTTCTCCTCAAACCTTATGTGTCGGATCAACATTAGCTAGTTTAACAGCTATGGGTTCTAACTTAAATTGGTATGCTACCGCAACAGGAGGGAGTCCATTAGCAAGTATAACAGTACTAAACTCTGGAACGTATTATGTATCTCAAACTGTAGCATTGTGTGAAAGTATAAGAACACCTGTTCAAGTTGTTATTGGAAACCCCACCCCTACTTTTGACTTAGTACCTGCTATTTGTTCTGGAGGTGTTTTAAATGCATTACCAACTACTTCTACTAATGGAATTATTGGATCTTGGGCACCAGCATTAAACAATACTGCTACAACAATCTATACCTTTACACCAAATATAGGACAATGCGGTACTACAACAACGTTAACAATTACAGTAAATCCTAATATAACTCCCACATTTAATGCTATAAATCCAATTTGTTCAGGAGATACACTAGCTGCGTTACCAACAACATCGATAGAATTAATTAATGGTTCTTGGTCGCCAGCTATCAATAACACTGCTACAACTACCTATACCTTTATTCCTACTTTAGGTCAATGTAGTTTGTCTACTACGTTAACTGTTACGGTTAATCTTTTACCAACCTTACAATTAACATCATCGGTTTCTAGTACAAACCAAACTGTGTGTGCAAATACAGCAATCGTTCCAATTATCTATACTTTTGGTGGAACTGCGACTTCAGCAACGGTAACAGGATTACCAATTGGAGTATCTGCTTCAATTGCTAACAATACCGTAACAATAACAGGAACCCCTACAACCGCTATTGGCTCGCCATTTAATTATTCAATAACAACTAATGGTGGTTCATGTGGAACGGTCTCGTTAAACGGAAGCATTACAATAAACCCAAATATTGTTCCTACGTTTACTCAAATTCCTGCCTTTTGTTCAGGAAGTACACCACCAGTATTACCGACTACATCATTAGAAAACATTGCAGGCACATGGTCTCCTGCTACAATAAACAATACCACCTCACAACTATATACTTTTACACCTTTAGCAACAGGAGCCTGTGTTACTACCTACACCATGGCTATAACGGTTCAAAACAATTTTGATTTTAACATCAAAGGCCATTGTGACGGAACCAATTTTGTACTTGATATTGAATCTATTGGTGATTTTAATGTAGATACATCAACTATTAATTGGCAATCTAACGGAGCAACAACAGGAATTACAATACCAACATTCAATGCTACACAATATGTTCATAGTTCACAACCAGCAATCAGTTTACCCGTAATTATTGACGTTACCATAACCGACAATGCTAATTGTTCTCGAACTCATTCTTATACTTTGACCGATCTTTATTGTGATATTCAAAAAGGAATATCGCCAAACCCAACTCCAGATGGCAAAAACGATTTTTTTGATTTAATAAATTTAGATGTACAAAATTTAAGTATTTTCAATAGATATGGAGTAAAAGTGTATTCAAAACCACAATATACTAACGAGTGGCGCGGACAAACTGATTCTGGCAGTGAGTTGCCCGATGGAACGTATTACTATGTAATTGAATTTAATAATCATTCAGAAACTAAAACAGGTTGGATTTATATTAATAGAGAACATAAATAAAAGGGCTAGCATATTAAAAACTCATTCATTTAACAACAATGAAAAAAATAAATTTATTATTAGTTTTATTATTTTTAACTAATCAAATTTTTTCACAGCGTATTACGATTACTACAAATCAAACTCCTACGCAGTTAATTAAAGATGTTTTACTAAACTCCAATGCTTGTTCTAATGTTACTAATGTTACTACTTCACCAGGATTAGCTACTACAGGAGCTACAAGTCCTTTTGGATCGTATATTCAAAATGGAACTGCAAATTTGTTTACTAAAGGAATGATTATATCAACAGGATATGCTGTAAGTGCAGGTAATACCGTTAATAATACTACTTTAAGTAATAGTTTAGGTTCTGGAAGTGATGTTGACTTGGCTACTACTTTTGGAATAGTTGCACCTGCTGTACTAAGTGATGCAGCTTATATTGCTTTTGATTTTACTCCTGTTAAAAACTCTATTAGTTTTAGATATTTTCTTGCATCTGAAGAATACGAGTACAATAAAAATTATCCCTGCCAATTTAGTGACGCTTTTGCATTTTTAATAAAAGATGTTACTACTGGTGGTGCGTATCAAAATATTTCATTAATACCAGGAACATCATTGCCTGTAGGAATCAGTACTGTTCATCCCGATTTATCAGCTTTATCCGGGGGTTGTCCTGCAGCCAATGCTACCTACTTTAATGGATATAATCAAAATCCTCCTAATGTAGATGGAACCAATTTTAATGGAAGTACAAAAGCTTTTACAGCAACAGGCACAGTAATTCCTGGTCATACTTACCACATTAAATTAGTAATAGCAGATTATGGAAGCACATCTGCTAATAGATTATACGATTCGGCTGTTTTTATTGAAGGAGGTTCATTTGATTTAGTTGGTTATATAACTGATCCAAGCGGAACAGTGCTCTCAGGTTCTATAAATGCCTGCACTTTAGTAGCACACTCTATCATTTTAAACCCAACCTATCAATGGTATCACAATGGTGTTGCCATTCCCGCTCCACAGGGAACCGCGTCTACTTATATTGTACCAATTGGTGATTCAGGTATTTATAATGTTGTTGTTACCGATTCAGTTTCGGGTTGCTTAGATAACATTGCACCTATAACTGTTATTGCTTTAGCCCCTCCAACAGCTACTTCTCCACAAACATTTTGTGTTGGTGCTACAATTGCTAATTTAGTTGCAACTGGAACAAATATAAATTGGTATACTACTGCAACAGGAGGAACCCCTTTGTCAAGTAATTATGTATTGACTAATGGTACAACATATTATGCCTCACAAACTGTTGGTTCGTGTGAAAGCTTGCGAACGCCTGTCAATGCAGTTATAGGAAATCCAACACCCACATTTACATCTGTGGGCCCTTTTTGTTCGGGTAGTACAATTTTACCCTTACCGACTACTTCATTAAATGGAATTACTGGAACTTGGTTTCCAATTACCATAAATAATACCAACACAACCACCTATACTTTTACACCAAACGTTGGGCAATGCGGCACAACAACAACATTGACAATAACAATTAATCCAAATGTTATCCCTTCATTTAATTCTATCACACCTATTTGTTTTGGAGATATTCTTACTAATCTATCTACCACCTCAATCAACAGTATTACTGGAACGTGGTCACCCACAATCAATAACTCCACTACTACGACGTATACTTTTACACCGGATGCAGGACAATGTAGTGCTACAACAATACTAACCATTACAGTCAATCCATTAGCTACATTAGCATTAAACTCTGCCACAGGAACAGATTCTCAAACCCTTTGTGTCAATTCAGCTATTACACCGATAACGTATAGTTTTGGTGGAACAGCCACTGGTGCCACCGTAACAGGGTTGCCAACAGGAGTAACGGCTACTGTTGCAGGAACAACAGTTACTATTAGCGGTTCGCCTTCCATTTCGGCAGCGACGCCTTTTACCTATACCGTAACCACCACAGGAGGTTCTTGTGGAACACCTTCACTAACAGGAACAATTACAG
>CAISUR010000087.1 GCA_903888655.1 uncultured Bacteroidota bacterium
ACGAATAAAGTCCCGCCAATGGCAAGCAGAGGATGGAACTACAAAATATACTACTGAAATTCAAGTAACTGAATTTACCTTTTTAAGTGTTAAAAAAGATAGTGAATCGAATAGACAAATTTCATCATCTGACTCAAAAAACACTAACTTTGACGCCTCTAATTCGCCAATAGAAAACGATTTGCCTTATTAATTTTGTTTAACTAATTCTTTTGAATTTGGACCCAGAGCCCAGTATTAATTCCGTTTCAACAGTTGATACCAATTTAATTTTTGGAATAATTGGTATTTTTGTTTTGCTTTTTTGCACTGCAATGATTGCCGCTACCGAAGTGGCTTTTTTCTCATTATCTCAAAAAGATTTGAATAATTTAGGTCAAAAAAATCCTTCTAAATATGCAATCATAAATCAATTATTATCTAAACCAAAAAAGCTATTAGCCACGATATTAGTTGCCAATAACTTTTTACATATTGCCGTTGTTATACTTTTTTCTTTTTCGTTAGACAAACTTTTTTCTACAATTACAATTCCGGTTTTAAAATTTGTTGTTGAAGTTATTTTTGTTACTTTTCTAATTTTACTTTTCGGAGAAGTATTACCCAAAGTTTATGCAAGTCGCAACAACGTTAAATTTGCATCGTTTATTGCTTATCCCTTATTGATTTTAGACAAAATATTATCTCCTGTGAGTATTCCTATGCGCTCTTTGACTATTTTTATACAAGAGAAATTAGGCAAACAAAAAACCAATTTTTCTGTGGATCAATTGTCGCAAGCATTAGAACTTACTTCTACAGAGGATACTACTCAAGAAGAACAAAAACTGCTAGAAGGCATCGTTTCATTTGGAAATACTGATACTAAACAAGTAATGAGTCCAAGGATTGACCTTTTTGCGTTAGAAATAGAAGAATCTTTTGCCGAAATATTCCCGAAAGTTATAGAAAAAGGATATTCACGAATTCCTGTTTATAAAGACAATATTGACCATATAGAAGGAGTTCTATTTGTGAAAGATCTAATTCCTCACATCAATAAAAAAGAATTTGATTGGAAAACTTTAATTCGAGATCCCTTTTTTGTTCCTGAGAACAAGAAATTAGACGATTTATTAAAAGATTTTCAACGGATGAAAAGCCATTTAGCCATTGTTGTTGATGAATATGGTGGCACCTCTGGATTAGTTTCTCTTGAAGATGTGATTGAAGAAATAGTTGGAGATATTAGTGATGAATTTGATGATGAAAATATCAATTATTCTAAAATTGATGACAGAAACTATCTTTTTGAAGGGAAAATAAACTTGAAAGATTTTTACCGAATTATTGAAGTAAGAGAAGACACTTTTGAAATTAGAAAAGGAGAAGCCGAAACATTAGCAGGATTTATTCTCGAAATTTTAGGTAATTTCCCGAAAAAAGGTCAAAAAATACACTTTGAAAACTGTTTGTTTACTATTGAAGTAGTAGATAAAAAACGAGTTAAACAAATTAAAGTTACCATTGATGAATAATTATTTCAAATATAGTCTTTTCATAACCGTTGTTGTCATTGGATTGCTTTTTACAAGTTGTAAAAAAGATGTTTTACCAAAACCATCAAGCCAATTACGGTTAGATTATCCAATGCCTGAATATGATGTTTTTGAAAATCATTGTCCTTTTATTTTTAATATGAATTCTGAAGCTATAATTAAAGAAAATAAAAATTGTGGTTTTACAATTACCTATCCCAAAATGAAAGCCACAATCTATTTAACCTATAAATCAGTAAACGGAGATTTAGACAAATTACTTCGTGATGCACAAAAACTAACTTACGAGCACGTCATCAAGGCTGACGACATCTTAGAGCAGCCCTATTTAAATCCTAAAAAGAAAGTTTATGGAATGTTTTATAGAGTTTCTGGAAATGCCGCTACCAATGCACAATTTTATGTTACAGATAGTATTAAGCACTTCTTAACTGGATCTGTTTATTTTTATGCTAAACCTAACTTTGATTCAATCTTACCTGCAGCAGATTACATTAGAAATGATATGCAAAAATTAATGGAAACCTTGCAATGGAAATAAAAAATAATTTCTTACTTTCAAATATTGATATTAATTTCATGCACATTTATAGAAATACAAAAAAAAACGTTTTGAGTGATGTTTAAATTTTTTGTTATAAAGCAAAACATCTAATTATTAGAAAATAGTAGTTTAATGCCATTTATGAATGATGGATATGCAACACCAAAGGCCAGCTTTAATTCTAAGAAATTATGAAGTTTATATTTTTAAGCATAGGAAATAAATTACATTTAATAAATTAAATTCTAAGAATAAAAAAAGTGTCTATTTAAAAACTCTTTTTTATTTTCTTTTTTATTTCCCTTTAAAATCTGCTTTTCTTTTTTCTAAAAATGCAGTGGTTCCTTCTTTAAAATCTTCGGTTCCAAAACACTTACCGAAATTTCTTATTTCTGTTTCAAAACCATCTATACCGTCTTTGAAATTAGCATTTATTGCTTTTATTGCTTTTCC
>CAISUR010000088.1 GCA_903888655.1 uncultured Bacteroidota bacterium
CATCTGCGCCGATGCGGGTGAGGTAGCGAGTGTGCAAAGTTTTCTAGATGGTTGTGGTGATGCAGGGCAAGTGGTTATGGTAACGAGTACTTGTAGCATGGCAAATGAGGGGTTTACTAAAGATAGTTTTACTATTTCGCCTAATCCTACCAATGGCAATATCAATATCAATGACAATATCAATTACAATGGCAATTACAATGACAATAGCAATAGCAATGGCACTATCAAAATGGTTCAATTGTATGATAGTCAAGGTCGTGTTTTGCTAACTAAAACCAGTGCTGAAAATCCTACAACGCTCGATGTGTCGGGTTATGCTGCTGGGGTGTATTTTGTGAAAATTGTTGGTGAAGCAAGCGAAAAGATTGTGAAGGTGGTTAGGGAGTGATGAGAAGTTATTTTTTGTGAGCAATGATTTATTTGTGACATCAGGGGTAATGCTTATTTTTTTTGAGTGTAAAAGGAAATTATATGAATAATGCCTCGTTTATATTTATATTTGAAACCAATAAAATGCTGTACAGTAAAAATATAAAATTATATGAAAATCATAATTCACGGAGGATTTTTTTCGGAATCTTCAACCAATCACGAAACCAAAGTGGCTAAACAAAATGCGTTAATGCGTATTGTGAAAGATTCTTATAACTATTTACAATCACATTCGGCAATCGAGACCGTTGTTTATGCGGTTTCTTTATTGGAAGACGATGCGCTATTCAATGCGGGAATTGGCTCTCAAATTCAAAGTGATGGTAAGATACGAATGAGTGCTTCACTGATGGACGGCACAACAGAAAAATTTAGTGGTGTCATCAATATCGAGGAGGTCAAAAATCCGATACAAGTGGCTCAATTATTACTGAATGTCGACGACAGAGTTTTGGGAGGTAGTGGTGCCACCAATTTTGCGAGGAACCATGGCTTTGAAAAATTTTCAACTGAAATTCCACAACGACGAGCAGAATATGAAGCCAAAGTAGCATCACTTGGCACCGGAACAGTAGGTTGTGTGGCATTAGATGCTGATGGTAAACTGGCAGCGGCTACCTCTACGGGAGGGAAAGGATTTGAAATACCGGGTAGAATATCCGACAGTGCTACCGTTGCCGGAAATTACGCAAATCAATATTGTGGTGTTAGTTTGACTGGAGTAGGAGAGGACATCGTGAGCGGAGCAGTAGCTGCCAAAATTGTGACCCGTGTAACCGATGGATTTTCTTTGCAACAAGCATTTGAAAAAACGTTTTCCGAATTAAAACCTTATGATGGTTTTGCAGGAGCCATTGCTATTGATAAAGAGGGTACTATATTTCATCAAGATTCGCATCCGAGTATGGTTTATGCGAGTTTTGATGGTGAACACGAAGAGGTGTTTGGTTAAAAATTAGCTTCCATAAAAATAGTTCCTATTAGTATAAAAAAATCCTCAATTTTTTTAAGTTGAGGATTTCTTATTTAATCACGTTTAGGAGTATTTTTTTTAATTCTTTTTTCTTCTTTTTTTTCTTTAGCAGTTTTAAGAGGTTCTTTTTTTACTGTTTTTTTTGCGTCTTGACTTTTTGCCATGATTTTGTTTTTTTGGATGTACTAAGTAAATGTACTAAATTTTTATAACATAGCATTTGAAATAGCTTAAATTCACGTTTATTTATAGAACTGAAAACCAATGAATGTACGAAGTAAATCAGCGTATGTTTTAGTCCATATAATTTTATCTTCCAATCTTACGTTTTAAAAACTTTTTTTTAGCAATTTTTCTTTTAAAATTTTGTGATTTATCCATAAGAATTGCTTTTAAAACTTCTTCAGATTGATGACTTAATTGAGCGTATTTTTTAGAAATAATTTGAACCATTAATTTTGATAACCACATTTTTTTAAAATTATCCATTCGTTTTTCAATCGATAAAGGTTCAAATTTCATGCGGTTTAAATCGATTAGATAAAAATCATAGTCCATGTTTTCTCGCTTTACAATGAGTGTATTTCCCGGTGAATGATCAAGAAAATTCACATGAGCTTCATGTAATTTATAAGTGAACTCTGTAAATTGTTCTAAAATTTCTTTTCGATTAGCAAATAATGGGTCGTGAATTAACTCTCTTATAGTGAAATCATAATTAATTTGTTGACAAAAATAAAAGCTATCACCCAACAATCCAAGGACATTTCGTTCTTCAATGTAGGCAATAGGAAAAGGAGTTAGGATGTTGTGATCTATTAGGTAATTGGCATAATCAAACGATCGTTTGGCTTTTGTGCTTCTAAAAAAAGAATAAATAATTGATTTTAGAATGCCTGGTTTTTGAAAAAACTTAATATTGACCTTTTCGGTTCCTAGATTATTTGATTTTATAATATTTCGAGATCCTTTTACAATCAAATCACCTTCACTAAAAAAAGATTTAACTAGTTGAAGAATAGCTTCTTCTTGATTTTTATATTTTGGATGAATGGTAATTCTCACAATATTTTATATTAATTGGGTTAAAAGTATAAAAAATAGTACTTTGCACCAAGAATTACTTTTATGAAGAAGATATTAATCATACAAAACAAAAGAATTGGAGATGTACTTATTAGCTCTGTTATTGCCAATAATTATAAGGCAAAATACCCTGATTGTATCATCCATTTAATGGCTTACGACTTTACTCATGGCGTTATACAGAACAATCCGAATATTGACAAAATAATATCAATTAACGAAAAGGAATTAAAAAAAATTAGTAATTTGCTTAGAATTATTTCTGCCGTTCGCAAGGAGCAATACGACATTATTTTTGATCCTTATTCTAAATTACAAAGTAGATTAATATGTAAATTTGGTGATGCAAAACAAACGGTGGGGCATAAAAGCCGGAAAAAAATTGGAAATTTAGGATATTACACACACCCTGTTGGAATTTTAGAATCGAAAACTCATATTTGTGGGAAAGCGATTGAAGATAGAATTCATCTTTTAAAACAAGTGGACACTTTTGAAGACATAAACTTTGAACCAAAAATTTTCTTAACTGCTGAAGAAATGCAGTTTCGAGTCCCACAAAAGTATCAAGATAAAAAAATTATTATGCTTGGTGTTTTAGGAAGCCAACCTCAAAAATCGATGCCCTATGAATATGTCGCTCAAATAGTAGACTTTATTGCTGAAACTTTTGATTGTTATTTGTTATTCAATTATGCTCCTAATCAAAAAGAGGAAGCCGATAAAATTTACAATTTATGTCAAAATAAATCAAATATAATTCTTGATGTCTATGCCCCGAGTATTCGCGATTTTGCAGTTTTAATGAACCAATGTGCCGTTTTAGTGTCAAATGAGGGAGGAACCGTTCATATTGCAAAAGCATTAAATAAACCTACGTTTACTATTTTTTCTCCCTATATAAACAAAGACGATTGGAGTAGTTTTGAGGATGGAAAATTTCATAAATCCGTTCATTTATTAGATTTTTTACCTAATGCTATTTCTGAATTGACTTATGAGCAAAATAAGGAAATCGAGAAAAATCCGAGAGCAATGTATATGAAGTTAACTCCAGAAATGATTATTCCTGAATTGGATTCCTTTTTGAAAGAACATTTGAAATAAATTTAGTTTTTTTTGATTCCAAATTCTGTCCAAGTTCGTTTTTGAAGTTTTGTTTCTTTACGTATCCTTTGATTTTTTTCAATCATTTCAGGTTTTACATAGCCTCGAGCATGGTCTAAATGTATGCAAACCGTTGAATATCTAATTTGTTTAGATTGAATTCCAAAATTCATTAATCGTTCTCCAAATTCGCGGTCTTCACCACCGTATTGCATGCGCTCATCAAATCCATTTACTGCAAAAAAATCTGATTTCCATCCCGAAGCATTATGACCATTCCAACTTGCTGTGGTGGGAGTAGTATAATTTAAGAACCAGCTTCGTAAGCCATTTGCTATCAGTTTGTTATTTTTAAAAGATTGTTTTATTCCATTTTTCTTTAGCCAATCTAAATCAAAACACTTACCAGAATAAATATCTTCTTTTGTTATGTGCTGTGATAAATCCATTGGTAATTTATAATAACCTCCAGATAAAAAATATCCTTCTTCTCTATATTTTACATGGTGTTCTACAAAATCTTCTCGTGGAATACAATCGCCATCAGTCATTAAAATATATTCTGTTGAAGTGGCTAGAATTGCTTTGTTTAAAATGATTGTTTTTTGGAATCCATGATCCTCATGCCAAATATGTGTAATCGGATAAAAAACCTCTTTTTGAATTTCATCAATTAAATTTTTAGTTCTTTCATCCGAGCCATCATCAGCAATAAGAACTTCAAAATTTCTATAGGTTTGCGTGTTATAGCCATAAAGTACTTTTTTCAACCAATCTGGAGAATTATAAGTACTTATTATGATTGAAATATCTTTCTTCATTGCATTGCAAAGATAAAATATTTTTTCTATGTTTGAGGTCTACAAGTGATACTATGCAAACGATTACCGTTATTATTCCCACATACAACGAAGCAAACTACATTCAAGATTGTCTGCGGTCCATTTCATTTGCAAATCAAATTATCATAATTGATTCATTTAGTACAGATAATACGTTAGAATTGTTAAAAGAATTTAATTGCGAAATCATACAAAGAAAATTTGACAATTTTTCAAATCAGAAGAATGAAGCCATTAAATTTGCGACTTCAGATTGGATTTTATTTGTTGATGCTGATGAACGAGTTACCGAAAAATTAAAATATGAAATAAAGGAAACTCTAAATAATCCGGTGCATTACGCATATAAAATTAAGTTTCCGCATTTTTATATGAATCGATTTTTATACCATACAGCGAATAGGGTCGTTCGATTAGTGAAAAATGAAAACATCTATTTTGAAGGCGAAGTTCATGAAAAACTTATACATCAAGGAACAGTTGGATTATTAAAAAACTTCATGATTCACTATACATATAAAGGACTGTTTCATTACATAAAAAAGAAAGATTCATACGCCTGGTTTCAGGCAAAAATGTCAAAAGATAGAAATAAAAGTGCGAATTATTTCTTTTTGGTTTTTAAACCTTTTTACAGATTTTTTCATACCTATATTATACGGAGAGGTTTTTTAGACGGTGTTCCGGGTTTAGCAGTGGCAACGATTGATGCTTATGGCGTCTTTTCACGTTATGTAAAAATGATTTTATTAGAAAAAGGTTTAAAATAATCGAAGTTTCCCTAATTTTAATTTCCATTTGAAAGTAAACAAACTATCTTGTCCTTTTATGTCAATTCGTTGAATCTCATACTTATTTTTAGAAGGGAATTTATTTACTCTATTACCAATTCTGAAAGCCATTTTGATGTTATTCTTCTCTAAAAGTTGAAAGAATTCTATTTTCCTTTTTCCTTTTTTTGGATAATTTCCATAAGGATAAGCCAATGCTGGATATACTTTTAAATCATTTTTAGCAATTAATTCAAAACTTTTATCAAAATCATCATGAATTTCATCAGAAGTTAAAGTTGAATACTATCTATGAAAATAAGAATGATGCCCTAGTTCAACAAACTCAGGGTCTAATGACTTTAATTGTTCGATTGTCATTATTTTTTCTGCACCATCATTCCATAAATCAGATTTTCCAACGTATGAAAAAGGAATAAAAAAAGTTGCTTTTATGTTATATTTTTTTAGCAAAGGCAAAGCAAATTCTAATTGATTTTGAGTAACATCATCAAAAGTTAAAACAACAGATTTATCTGAAATTGAATTTGTATTTTCTAATTCGGAAACAAAATATGATGTGTAATTATGATTAACCAAAAAATGCAATTGGGCTTCAAGTTTTTGAATTGAAATAGTCAAATCACTACTTTCATCATCACTTGAAGTAACATTATGATACATCAGAATAGGAAGATTTAACATACTTAATACTAATTTAAGTTAAGATTAACTTTTGCTTGGGAAAAGTAGAAATGTAAAAGTAATAATTTCGCTTTTAGTATAATGATTTTGATGACAGAAAATAATAAATACCCCAAAATAACTGCATTAGCAATAACTCTTAATGAAGAGGAAAATGTTAAACGATATGTTGAGAGTTTAACCTTTGCAGACGAAATTATCTTTATTGACTCGCAAAGTGTTGATAATACAATAAAATTTGCCGAAGAAATGGGAGTAAAAGTTATTCAACGTAAATTTGATAACTTTTCAAATCAACGTAATTTTGCCATTAACCAAGCCAAAAATGATTGGGTTGTTTTCTTTGATTTAGATGAGGTAATTACAAATGAAATTGCAGAGGAAATAGCAAGTAAAGCTAATGATTTTGAAGATATTGTAGCTTATTATGTTAAACGAAACTTTTTTCTTTTTAACAAACATTTAAAACACGGTGGATTTCAAAATGATAAAGCAGTTCGTTTGTTTAATAAAAATTATTGTAAATATAACGGTAATTTTGTACACGAAGAAATACAGGCCCAAGGAAAAACTGCAGTTTTAAATCATTCAATCAACCATTATAGTTATAAAAATTTTGATCATTATTGCAACAAATTAAATTTTTATAGTAAACTCCATGCCATTAAATTATTTAAAGATAATAAAAGACCAAATTTATATCATTTTGTAATTAAACCAGCGTATAGATTTGCTTGGCAATATTTTTATAGATTGGGAATTTTAGATGGTAAAGAAGGTTTTTTATCGGCTAAAATTAACTCTTTTTTTGTATTCAAAAGATATTTAGAATTATGGATGTTGAACAATAAATTGCAATAAATTACAATAAAAACAAGCGTTTTATTTAAAGTTTCAAC
>CAISUR010000089.1 GCA_903888655.1 uncultured Bacteroidota bacterium
ATCTATCGATATGTTTTGGAGCAAAAAGATAAAGAATTGGTTACAGTACAAGAAGAATTAGCTTTTGCTAAGACCTATATGAATCTTTTAAAAATGCGTTTTGAAAATAGTATCGCATTTGAACTTCCTGAAACATTTGACAATCCAGAAGCTAAAGTTGTTCCATTATCATTACAATTATTATTAGAAAACTGTATTAAGCACAACATTGTTAGTGAACAAAAACCGTTAAGAATTAAAATCTTTGTAAAAGAAAATAATCTAATAGTCCAAAACGATTTACAAAAAAAGGAAGTATTACAAGATAGAAGAGGCGTGGGACTTCAAAACATTGTGAGTCGTTATTCAATTTTGACCAAAAGAAAGGTTGTAATTGATGAATCAAATGGATCGTTTTCAGTGCATTTGCCCATACTTACCAAACAAATTCCTATTTTAGAAATAGAGACTGATTTTAATGAAAGCACCGCATATTACAGAGCAAAGAAAAGGGTAGAAGAACTAAAAGGATTTTATGGAAATCTGATTTCATATTGTTGTATTATTCCAATTTTGATCATTATAAATTTGAAATACTCTCCTCAATTTCAGTGGTTTTGGTTTTCAGCAGCAGGTTGGGGATTTGGTGTAATCATGCACGCTTTTAAGGTATTTGGATATAGTTCTAATTGGGAAGAACGTAAAATAAAACAAATTTTAGACAAACAAAATAACTCAAATAAAACTTGGAATTAATATGGAAACAAATTACACAGAACAAGAACGCTATTACCAAGCCAAAAAAAAGGTCGAAGACATTAAAGGCTTTTATGGTAACCTTATTGCATACATTATTTTTAACGGATTTTTTCTAGTATTGAATTTAATGACTTCTCCAAATGAATTATGGTTTTATTGGCCCTTAATTGGATGGGGAGTAGGTGTATTATTTCACGGAATGAAAGTTTTTAATTATTCTCCTTTTTTAAGTAAAGACTGGGAAACCCGAAAAATGAAAGAATTTATGGAGGAAGAAAAAAGAAATACTACTAATTGGCATTAACTTATTAAAAACTAGCAATCATGAAACGGAGAGATAGAGAACGAATGTTTGAAAATTTAAACAAAGAATCTGGAATTACAAATGAAGAATATTACATGGCATACAAAAGAGTGAAACGCATAAAAGGATTTTATACTCACTTTATTGTGTACGTTTTTGTAAACATATATCTTATTTTCAATAAATGTTATGATGCAAATTCAACAGAATCATTATATAATTTACATAGTTATTCAACAGCTTTCTTCTGGGGAATTGGATTGTTAGCTCACGGATTATCTGTTTTTGGAAGGGAATTGTTCTTTGGGAGCAATTGGGAAGAAAAAAAGGTTAGACAATATATGGAAAGAGATAAAAAAAATAGTTTTCAATAAACAATACAAAAATCAAAACAGATATAATATGAACATCATCATCATTGAAGACGAAAAACCTGCAGCGCGACTTTTACATCGCAAAGTAGAAAAAATGGGTTTAAAAGTGGTCACATTACTTCATTCGGTGGAAGAATCAGTGCAATGGTTCCAGAATAATGTGCATCCCGATTTAATCTTTTTAGATATTCAACTTTCTGATGGTTTGTCTTTTGAAATATTTGAAAGTATTGATATCAAAAGTGCTGTGATTTTCACAACAGCTTATGATGAATATGCTTTACGTGCATTTAAATTGAATAGTATTGATTATTTATTAAAGCCAATTGATGAAGAGGATTTGGAAGCGGCTGTAAATAAATTTAAAGCTAGAAATAGTGTAACACCCAATTTATCGCTTGATTTTGACATGATTAAACGGATGTTAGTCAATCCTATTGATCGAACTTTTAAAAGGCGTTTTACGATAAAAATGGGACAACAACTAAAAATGATTCCCATTGAAGAGGTGGAATGTTTTTATAGTGAAAACAAGGGAACTTATCTACACACCTTTGACAATCGTAATTATCTTTTAGATACTACTTTGGAACAATTGGAAACCGAACTAGATCCTAATGATTTTTTTAGAGTTTCTAGAAAATTTATAATCCCGATGAAAGGAATTAAAGAAATTCAAATTTATAGTAATTCGAGGCTAAAAGTAGTACTTCCAACATTCAATGAGGATGAAGTCATTGTTAGCAGAGAAAAAGTAACTGATTTTAAAAATTGGTTGGGATAATATTTATTA
>CAISUR010000090.1 GCA_903888655.1 uncultured Bacteroidota bacterium
AAACGTTGTTGTTTTTCTTTTTTAATTCATTTGGAATTCCATAAATTTGTTAAATTATAATTTATCAGACTTAATTTCCAATTTATATCATGTCAAAAACAGCAATATTAGAGTATGATGGCAAAAAATATGAGTTTCCTGTAATCATAGGAAGTGAAAATGAACCAGCCATTGACATCAACAAACTACGCGACCTTACTGGTGCAATAACTCTTGATCCAGGGTATAAGAATTCAGGGTCTTGCGAAAGTAAAATTACATTTCTAGATGGTGAAGAAGGAATTCTTCGTTATAGAGGTTATGCTATAGAAGATTTAGCTGAAAAAGCTGATTTTCTTGAAGTAGCTTATTTGGTTATTTTTGGCGAATTGCCAACTAAAGAGCAATTAGCACAATTTGAAAACGACATTCGTAAGTATACCTTAGTAAACGAAGAAATGAAAAACATCATTGATGGTTTTCCAAAAACGGCACATCCCATGGGTGTTTTATCGTCGTTGACTTCGGCATTAACGGCTTTCAATCCAAAGGTGGTTAATGTAGATAACGAAAAAGAAATGTATGAAGCCGTTTGTAAAACAATGGGGAAATTCCTTGTTATTGCCACTTGGACGTACCGTAAAATGATGGGTTTTCCACTGAATTATTATGATAATACTAAGGGATATGTTGAAAACTTCATGCGATTAATGTTTGAATTGCCAACTGGTCCTTATGCCAAAAATCAAGTGGTGATTGATGCATTAGATAAATTGTTTATTCTGCATGCTGATCACGAGCAAAATTGTTCTACATCAACGGTACGAATTGTAGGTTCGTCACATGCTGGATTGTTTGCCTCTATTTCTGCTGGAGTTTCTGCACTGTGGGGACCACTTCATGGTGGTGCTAATCAAGCCGTTCTTGAAATGTTAGAAGCCATTCAAAAAGATGGTGGCGATGCTGATAAATATATGGCAAAAGCTAAAGATAAAGACGATCCATTCCGCTTAATGGGATTCGGACATAGAGTCTATAAAAATTTCGATCCAAGAGCGAAAATCATTAAAAAAGCAGCCGATGAGGTATTAAGAACTTTGGGTGTTGATGACCCGATTCTTCAAATTGCTAAAAAACTAGAAGAAGCTGCCTTAGTTGACGATTATTTTGTTTCGAGAAAATTATATCCAAATGTAGATTTCTATTCGGGTATTATCTACCGTGCTTTAGGAATTCCAACCGAAATGTTTACGGTAATGTTTGCCATCGGACGTTTACCAGGTTGGATTGCACAATGGAAAGAAATGCGCATCAACAAAGAACCAATTGGAAGACCAAGACAGGTTTACACCGGATATCCATTGAGAGATTTTGTAGCCATGGATAAAAGATAAGTTTAAAAGCTGTTTCATTTGAAGCAGCTTTTTTTTGTATATTTGAAATTGATAAATAAAAGAATTATGACTATTTCAGAAAATAAGTTAGCAATAATAGAGCTTCTTTTAAACACAAAAAAAAATGTGCTTTTAGAACAAGTTAGAGTGATTTTAGAAAATCAATATGATGAAACTAATGATGGTAGAATAGTTTCTGAACCAATGAATGTTGATCTGTATAACAAAAAATTAATAAAATCAGAAGAAGATTTAATTAATGGGAATGTGATTTCTCAAAAGGATTTGAAGAAAAAATATAATATAAAAGATGAATAACTTTGATATTATTTGGACTTTAGAAGCAGAAAATGATTTAGATGGTATTTATGAATTTTATTTACAAGTGTCGGATTTATTAGCTCACAAAATAATTTCAGAAATCGTTTTGGAAGCAGATAAAATAATTTATCACGAAGAATTTCAAGTTGATGATATTAACCCAAATTATCGGAGAATTATTATTCGTCATTTTAAAATATTATATCGAATTGTAGAAAGTCATATAATCATTTTTGCTGTTTTCGATTCCAGACAAAATCCAATTAAACTCAAAAAGTTACAACTATAAATTCTAAAAATAAATAGTTATAAACAAAAGCTTCGTTTTTCAACGGAGCTTTTTTATATTTGCCACACGAGCGTTAGCGAACTGACGAAGTAAAAGCCAAAAGCTATATTTATGTTACAATTAAATGTAAAAAACGAATCGTCACGCCTACGAGCAGTTGTGCTAGGTTCTGCTCTCAACAACGGACCCACACCAACCGCCGAAGAAGCGTATGATCCAAAATCACTAGAACATATTCTTGCCGGGACCTATCCTGTAGAAGCTGATATGGTTAACGAGATGAAAGCCTTTAATGAAGTATTTCAAAAATACGATGTTACTGTGTACCGACCAGAAATGATTGAAAACTATAATCAAATTTTTACACGTGATATCGGGTTTGTAATTGATGACGTGTTTATTAAAGCCAATATTCTTCCTGATAGAAATCGAGAATTGGATGCTATTCAATATGTTATTGATCAAATCAGTCCAGCTAAAGTAGTTCGTCCGCCAGAAAATGTTCATATTGAAGGTGGGGATGTCATGTTGTGGAATGATTATATTTTTATCGGAACTTATAAAGGATCCGATTATAAAGATTACATTACCGCTAGAACCAATATGGAAGGAGTGAAATTCATCAAAGACTTGTTTCCCTATAAAATTGTGAAAGAATTTGATTTGGTGAAATCTAAAATCGAGGCGCGTGACAATGCGCTGCACTTGGATTGTTGTTTTCAACCCGTTGGCACTAACAAAGGAATCATTTACAAAAGTGGTTTTCGTGAAGAGGCCGATTATATGTATTTGGTGAAGTTGTTCGGAAAAGAAAATTTATTTCACATTACCCGTGATGAAATGTACCATATGAATTCGAATGTGTTTTCTGTCGCACCCGATGTGGTGGTTTCAGAACGAAATTTCACCCGTTTGAATCATTGGCTACGCGAACAAGGATTTACGGTAGAAGAGATTCCGTATGCCGAAATTGCCAAACAAGAAGGACTTTTGCGATGTTCAACATTGCCTTTGATAAGAGATTAAAAATGTTGTCAGTTGTCTGTTATCTGTTCTTCACTTTATAAATAGTTGTTGAAATGAGTAGTTATCAGGATTTAGATATTTACAAAATTAGTTTGGATTTGTTTTATGAAGTCCATACAGCCTCCTTACTTTTGCCTAAATACGAATTGTATGAATTAGGAAGTCAGATTAGACGATCATCCGATTCAGTGAATTCAAATATTGTTGAGGGTTATGGAAGAAACCGCTACAAAGCAGAATTTATAAGGTTTTTAGTTTTTTCTCACTCAAGTTGTTTGGAAACTAAAGGACATTTAATAAAAATTAATCATTTATATAAAGGGTTAATTCCAAATATCGAAAGATATATAACTGATTATGATAATTTAGGGGCAAAAATATTTAATTTTATAAAATATGTTGAAAGTAATTGGAAAACTTAAAAACAACTCTATTCAAAGTTTGTTAACAGACAACCGATAACCGACAACAAAAAACAAACAAAATGAAACAAACTACCAATTCCATATTGATGATTCGTCCTGTGGCGTTTCGTATGAACGAACAAACTGCGGTGAATAATTATTACCAAAAAGTGCTTGATGGTTTAACACCAGAAACAGTAAATACCAAAGCGCAAGAAGAATTTGACGCCTTTGTTACTAAATTACGCATGGTTGGCGTTGATGTTACTGTGGTAGATGACACTTTAGATCCCGACACACCCGATAGTATTTTTCCGAACAATTGGATTTCGTTTCATGAAAATGGGGATGTGGTTTTGTATCCGATGTTTGCAGAAAATCGTCGTGCCGAAAGAAGAGAAGATATTCTAGATATTTTAGAAGCTAAAGGATTCCAGATTAATGATGGTATTATGGATTATACTGAAGCGGAAGAAGATGGTTATTTTTTGGAAGGAACAGGAAGCATCGTTTTAGATCGTGAAAATGGTAAAGCCTATTGTGCGCTTTCGCCACGAGCTGATGAAGAATTGTTCATCGAGTTTTGTGAAGATTTCGATTTGAATCCGATTATATTTGAAGCGTATCAAACGGTGAATGGAGAACGAAAATTAATCTATCATACTAATGTAATGATGTGTATTGGCGATACTTTCGCGGTAATTTGTGCCGATTGTATTGATGATAAAAAAGAACGTAAAATGGTTTTAGACAGCCTTCGTTCGGATGAAAAAGAAATCATTTTGATTACCGAAGAGCAAATGAACAATTTTGCTGGAAATATGTTAGAATTGCAAGGCGCAGATGATCGTCGTTATTTGGTGATGAGTTCATCGGCCTACAATGCTTTGACCAAAAAACAAATCGCGCAATTAGAAGAACACATTACTATTTTACATTCGAGCTTAGATACTATTGAAGCTTGTGGCGGTGGTAGCGCCCGTTGCATGATGGCGGAAGTTTTTCTGCCAAAAAATTAGTAGTTGATTGATACATTGAGAGCAATCGAAATACTCCTGTAAATAAAAAATTCCCAAGTTCCAATTCAACTAGATTTGGAATTTGGGAATTTTTATAAATTAGTAGTTCTAAAATTGAATTACGATTTCACAGCTTTATCCTTTTTAACTTTAGATGTCAGATTTTTTTTGCCACCACCAGATTGTAAATCATCTAAAACATGTAATGCCTCTTCAATATAGATATCTTTTGATAAACTTTCGTGCCAACGATCTCGTTTTTCTTTTAACGTAACGTCAGTTTTCATTTGCTCTTCCTCATAAGGAAGCGATTTAAATCTCAAATTGTTGTTGTAATCGGCAATTGATTTATACTTTTTGGTAGTTGTTTCAAGTTGCTTTTGTTCTTGTTTGAACTTGTCAATTTGCAAACTATACACATTTTCTTTGTTTCTAGCTTCTCTCCATTTAGCGTTTTCATCAATCAAACTTAACTGAGGATTATTCTCTAAACGTTTTTTACTATTGGCAATTGCATTAGTAAAGTTGGTTTGCTTGTCCCAAACTTTGTAATCAGCTGCATCAATTTTGTCCCAAGGCATAGCGTTGTCTACATCACGTTCTCCCATTTTTAAATATGCATAACCATCAGGCATCACAATATCACTTTTTACACCTTCTAATTGCGTAGAACCACCGTTAATTCTGTAGAATTTTTGAGTAGTCGTTTTTAAAGCTCCCAAATCACCAAGTTTATTTCCTCTTACAAATTGGTTCAAATCAATTACATTTTGTACGGTTCCTTTGCCATATGTTTGTTTGCTACCAATTATTACCGCTCGTTTATAATCTTGCATCGCTGCGGCTAAAATTTCTGATGCCGAAGCTGAAAACTCATTGGTCATGATTACCAAAGGACCATCCCATTCTACTTTTGGATCTTTATCATACAATACCTCTTTTTTGCCGGCAGCCGATTTAATCTGAACGATTGGACCTTGTTCAATAAACAAACCGCCAATGTCTACCACTGTTTTCAAAGAACCACCTCCATTATCTCTAACATCCATAATGATACCTTGAACACCTTCTTTTTTCAAACGTTCCACCTCAATGGCAATGTCTTTTCCCGCATCACGGCTGTCTTTGTTTTCAAAATCGATGTAGAATTTAGGCAAATAAATAACGCCATATTTCAAACCATTTTTCTCAACAATACTAGATTTAGCATAGGTTTCTTCAATCTCAACTTGATCTCTTATAATTGAAATAACTTTGATGGAACCATCTGTTTTTTTAACTGTTAAACGAACTTCAGTTCCTTTCGGACCTTTTATTTTTTTAACAACATCATCTAAACGCATGCCTACAACATCAACAGGTTCGTTATCTCCTTGAGCTACTTTTAGAACCACATCACCCGCTTCAAGTTCTTTCTCTCTCCAAGCAGGGCCTCCTGAAATCAATTCTGTAATTTCGGTTAAATCATTTTTCTTTTGAAGACGAGCGCCTATTCCTTCTAATTTTCCACTCATGCTGACATCGAAACGCTCTTTTTCATCGGGAGCGAAATAAGAAGTATGTGGATCAAAACGAGAGGCAATAGCATTTACATAAACCGAAAACCACTCTTCTCTATCCAACTCTTTTTGAATGAAATTAAAATTATCATCAAGCGATTTCAAACTAGAAGCTCTCGTTTCTTTTTCTAATTGTGCATATGTTTTAGGCGAAATTGTATCGTTTTTAGCTTGACTGGCTTTGAATTTTGCTTCCAATTCCGGAGTCAATTTGTCACCCATTTTTAATTTATACTCATTTAGTTTCTCTTCTGGAGATTTCAATTTATTTTTTTGAAGATCTTCTTGCAATTTTTGTTTTTCAACTAAAGACGCTAGTGTAGAAAGTTTTACTTGTTTTCTCCAACGTTCTTTCAGTTCTTCAACAGTTTTACAATACGGTGCTTTTTCATAGTTAGTATTGATTTCTTCATTAACAGAATAATCAATAGTTTTGTCTAATGCTTGTTTGTAATAACTTCTACATTCATTCATTCGTTGCACCATACGATTGTAGGTCAAATCAAAGAAAGTAAGGTCTTTGTCTTTAATTTCGTCGTCAATTAAAGTTTCATATTTTGAGAAATCATCCATATCCGATTGTAAAAAGAATCGTTTGGAGGGATCTAATGCGGTGATGTAATCTTTATAAACTCCTTTAGAAAATTTATCATCAATAGCCGCCGGATTGTAATGTCCTTTTTCAATAACATAAGTAAGTAACTCCAACAATAGTTTGTCTTTTTCTGGATCATTTTTAGCTTTTGGAATAAAACTCCAAAGACCAACAGAAAGAGCTAGTACAAGCAGTACAATTTTATAATGTCTTTTCATAAATAGAATTATTGTATTCATTAATTTTTGACTAAAATACATAAAAAACCATGCCGCAAAAGAGTTCGGGCGTATAATTTTTTGTTAAAAACATAACATTGCCTCAAAGTTAAATAATTTGTGGCGGAATGAGTATCAAAATAATTACTTTTGTTACTCTAAAATAAAATTCAGATGTCGAGTAAACCTCTAATTCTAGTTACCAATGATGATGGTATTTCTGCTCCGGGAATTCGCGCTTTAATTGCTGTTATGAGTGAATTAGGCGAAGTGGTCGTTGTAGCTCCCGATAGTCCGCAAAGCGCTATGGGACATGCTATCACCATAAATAATACGTTGCATTTGAATAAAATCTCTGATGATAACGCCATTATAAAAGAATACAGTTGTTCGGGAACTCCTGTTGATTGTGTAAAAATGGCAGTCAATGAAGTATTGAAAAGAAAACCTGATTTGTGTGTTTCTGGTGTAAATCATGGTTCTAATTCCTCGATTAATGTTATTTATTCTGGAACCATGAGTGCTGCTGTAGAAGCAGGAATTGAAGGAATACCTGCCATAGGATTTTCCTTATTGGATTATAATTGGGATGCCGATTTTGAACAAATTAAACCTTTTATAAAAACTATTGCAACACAAGTTTTAGCTAATGGATTGCCCGATGGAACTATTTTGAATGTTAACTTCCCAAAATTGAAAACCCATGAAATCAAAGGAATCAAAATTTGCCGTCAAGCCAAAGCGATGTGGCAAGAAAAATTTGATAAAAGAGTTACTCCGTTTGGAAAAGAATATTATTGGCTAACGGGTGAATTTGTCAATCTAGACAAAGGCGAAGATACCGATGAATGGGCATTAGCAAATCAGTACATTTCTATTGTTCCTGTTCAGTTTGATTTAACAGCGCATCATGCCATACAAACATTAAATACTTGGGAGTTTTAATAGACGATTTTAGATATTAGATTTTAGATATTAGATTTTAGATTTTAGATATTAGATTTTAGATTTTAGAT
>CAISUR010000091.1 GCA_903888655.1 uncultured Bacteroidota bacterium
GAATGGTTTGGTGCTTATTGTTTAACCGAACCAGGTGCAGGAAGTGATGCGAATTCTGGAAAAACCAAAGCTGTATTATCCGAAGACGGAACACATTATAAAATAACAGGTGGCAAAATGTGGATTTCCAATGCTGGATTTTGCTCGTTGCTCATCGTTTTTGCTCGTATTGAAGACGATAAAAATATTACTGGATTCATTGTAGAAAATGATCCGAGTAACGGAATTAGTATGGGTGAAGAAGAACACAAATTAGGAATTCGTGCCTCTTCTACCCGTCAAGTTTTCTTTAATGAAACCAAGGTTCCCGTTGAAAACATGTTGGCGGGTCGTGGTGAAGGATTTAAAATAGCTATGAACGCATTGAATGTAGGTCGTATCAAGTTAGCAGCAGCTTGTTTGGATGCGCAACGTCGTGTAACTACCAATGCGGTACATTATGCTAACGAACGCATTCAATTCAACACTCCTATTTCTAGTTTTGGAGCTATTCGATATAAATTAGCAGAAATGGCTACCTCGACTTATGCTGGAGAAAGTGCTACCTATCGCGCCGCCAAATCGATTGAAGATCGAATCAACGCACGTGTCGCCGAAGGAACATCACACCAAGAAGCAGAATTAAAAGGCGTGGAAGAATTTGCAATCGAATGTTCGATTCTTAAAGTAGCGGTATCCGAAGATGTACAAAATGCGGCTGACGAAGGCATTCAAATTTACGGCGGTATGGGATTCTCTGAAGATACTCCGATGGAAAGTGCCTGGAGAGATGCTCGTATTGCTCGAATTTATGAAGGAACTAACGAAATCAATAGAATGTTATCTGTTGGAATGTTAATCAAAAAAGCCATGAAAGGTCACGTTGATTTACTCGGACCAGCAATGAAAGTGCAAGAAGAATTAATGGGAATTCCGTCCTTTGATGCACCCGATTATTCGGAATTATTTTCGGAAGAAAAAGAAATGATCGGCAAATTGAAAAAAGCCTTCTTAATGGTTGCTGGAGCTGCGGTACAAAAATTCGGAATGGATTTGGATTCACACCAACAATTGTTAATGGCTGCAGCCGACATGCTTATCGAAATTTATATGGCGGAAAGCACCGTTCTTAGAACTGAAAAATTAGCTAAAAAAGAAGGCGAAGCCAAAGTGCAAGAACAAATTGCTATGGCTAAATTGTACTTGTACAAGTCGGTCGACATAGTAACTCAAAAAGGAAAAGAAAGCATCATCTCATTTGCCGAAGGCGATGAACAACGCATGATGCTTATGGGATTACGTCGATTTACAAAATACACCAACATGCCTAATATTGTAGGATTAAGAGAAACGATTACTGCAAAATTAGTAGCTGAAAATGGATATTGTTTTTAATACTTTTACTAGCTATCATTAATCCCTACATTTCATATAGTTTACCTTTTATTTTTTTATCATTCTAAAATCAAAAGTATAACCCGAGTAAAATACTCGGGTTTTTTACTTTAATTTCTAAAGTTTTCAAATTATTTTTTACCAAGTTTCTCCAAAAGTAATTTAACTGGTTATTTTTCATTCTACTTTACTTTATATTTGCCTTACTAAAACGATATAGTTTATGGAAGAATGTATCTCGATTTTTGATATGTTAAAGATTGGTGTGGGACCATCTAGTTCCCACACACTGGGACCTTGGCGAGCAGCCGAGCGTTTTTTATTGGAATTACACGAAGAAAATTTACTCAACAAAGTTACTCACGTAAAAGTAGATTTATTTGGTTCCTTATCATTAACTGGAATTGGTCACGCTACCGATTTAGCCGTAATGTTAGGATTAAGCGGTCAAGATCCCGAATACATACCTGTGGAGCATATCCAAAAAATTGTTACTGCTATTAAAACTAAGAAGCAAATTAATTTGGCTAATCAATTTTTAATAGATTTTGATTTCAACAAAGACATTGTTTTCAATAAAAACTTCCTGCCTTTTCATGCCAACGGAATGACATTTTCTGCTATCACATCTGATAAAGAATACACCTCTACCTTCTACTCTATCGGAGGTGGCTTCGTAGTAAAAGAAGAACGTATTAATGCCAAAAAGAAATTGGCCATAAAATGCGCCTTTCCTTATCCCATTCAAAATGCACAAGAATTATTAGAATATTGTACTAAACAAAACAGAAAAATCTCCGAAGTAGTTTACGATAACGAAAAATCAATGCGTTCGGAAGAAGAAATTCACGATGAATTGATGCGCATTTGGAATACCATGCTCGAATGTATGTATATTGGTTGTCATAGTGAAGGAATACTCCCAGGTGGATTAAACGTCCGTCGAAGAGCTTTTGACATGCACCAAGGTTTGATTGGTTTATCTAATTATACTTCGCCTCAAGAGTGGCTCGAATGTATTAGAAAAACGGAAGTGAAATTTCGACAAATCTTGAAATGGGTTTCGTGTTTTGCTTTGGCTGTCAACGAAGTCAATGCCGCTTTGGGTCGTGTGGTTACAGCACCAACAAACGGAAGTGCAGGCGTTATTCCTGCCGTTCTAATGTATTATCTAACCATTGAAAATCACCAAGCTGGCGAAAAAGAAATCAAACAATTTTTGATGGTTGCTGGAGAGATTGGCAGCATTTTCAAAAAAGGTTCCACCATATCTGCAGCCATGGGTGGATGTCAAGCAGAAATTGGTGTTTCATCGGCAATGGCAGCAGCAGCCTTGTGTGAAGTAATGGGAGGTACACCAGACCAAGTACAAATGGCAGCCGAAATCGCAATGGAACATCATCTTGGATTGACTTGTGATCCTATTGGAGGTTTAGTTCAAATTCCGTGTATCGAACGTAATACTATGGGGGCAATAAAAGCAATTAATGCGGCAGAACTAGCTATGGAAACCGATGCTAAAAATGCAAAAGTTCCTTTAGATAAAGTCATAAATACCATGTGGCAAACCGCTAAAGACATGAATTCCAAATATAAAGAAACTTCAGAAGGCGGATTGGCTGTTGCAGTAAATGTTGCAGATTGTTAAAGTTTTCTTGATATAAAATTTATAATTCATAATTATTTATCAAAATTTAAAATTACATTTACCTTTAATTTAAAATTTTAGCATGAAAAAATTCTATATTTTAACATTACTACTTTTTTGTTCTTCTTATTTTGCTCAAACTTTTAGTGGATCTGGAGGTGTTATTACAGACAATCAACAAAATATTGATTTTCCAATTACAGTAAGTGGATTGAATCAAAATACCATAAATGCTAATTTAGGTGTAGTACAAGTTTGTTTGAATATCAATCATACATGGGATTCTGATTTAAAGGTGTCATTAGTAGCTCCCGATGGTACAAGTGTCGTTTTATTTTCAGGGATAGGTGGCGATCAAGATAATTTTAGTAATACTTGTTTATCACAATCAACTACAAATTTAATAGGTAACAACAGTGCTCCTTTTTCGGGAACTTTTAAACCTCAAGAATCTATTGGGAATTTAAACAATGGTCAAGATGGTAATGGCATTTGGATATTACGAATAGTTGATAGTACAGCTCAAGATGAAGGAACATTGCTTGATTGGAACATTACTTTTGGAACAAATGCTAGTATTCCTTTTGTATTTACATCGTCAAATTTACCAATTGTTTTAATAACAACTTCGGGAACTATAGTTGATGAGCCTCCAATTATTGGCACTATGAAAATTATTGACAATGGTGCAGGAGCCATCAATTATTTAACAGACACACCCAATAATTATAACGGAAAAATTAGTATCGAAATACGAGGAAATTATTCTCAAACACTTCCACAAAAACCATATAAAATTACTACCCTAAATGCAGATGAAACCGAAAATAATGTTTCGCTACTTGGAATGCCGCAAGAACATGATTGGGCCTTGATTGCAAATTACAATGACAAAGTTTTTATGCGAAATCAACTTGCTTGTAAACTTTTTAATGAAATGGGACACTATGCCACGCGAAATAAACATTGTGAAGTCTTTGTAAATGGGAGTTATCAAGGTATTTTTTTATTAAATGAAACCATCAAAAGAGATGCTAACAGAGTAAATATAGCTAAACTAGAACCAACAGAAAATTCTGGACTAGATGTAACAGGAGGCTACATCATAAAGAATGATTACTGGAATTTAACCAATGGCTGGCAGCTCAATCATAATCCAATTGATCATCCAGATTTTATAGTCGGACTCGCTTATCAATATCCTAGACCTGATCTTATTTCGACTGAACAAAAAACATATATTCAAAATTTTATTGATCAATTTGAAACGGTTCTATACAGTTCTAATTTTGCTGACCCAACCAATGGCTATAAAAAATATATCGGTGAAACGTCATTTTTAGATTATTTTCTTGTTAATGAATTGTCGAGAAATAACGATGGTTTTAAAAAAAGCTGCTATTTCCATAAAGATAAAGACTCGAGTACAAGTATAGCAAAAATGAAAGCAGGTCCTGTTTGGGATTTTGATTGGGCTTGGAAGAACATTAACGAATGTTCTATATTTTCAGCAACAGATGGTTCAGGATGGTCTTATCTAGTAAACGATTGCAACCCAGATGTAAATTCACCTGGTTGGTATGTTCGATTATTACAAGACCCAAATTTTCAAAACGATTTACGATGTAGATGGAATACCTTGAGGACTTCAACATTAAGTCTTTCCTATTTGAATAACTATATCGATCAAACAGCTCTTTATCTTAACCAAGCACAAGAAAGACATTTTGAAAAATGGGGTAATTTAGGAATACCAACAGGAACTCCCGAGGTAGATCCTGATCCTAATACCTTTGCAGGTCAAATTCTAAAATTTAAAAATTGGATTGCAACTAGAATAGCTTGGTTGGACGCAAACCTTCCTGGGGACGCTAACTCTTGCTCTTTGAATGGAGACCAACAAATAGCTGACATTACTATAATTATGCAACCAAATCCCGCTAGTGATTATCTTCAAATTAAAGTAGCTGATGACACTATCAAAAAAATTATGCTTTTTGATATTTCAGGAAAATTAATTTCTGAACTTCAAGAAAATACAAATGAAGTTACCATTCAATTAAAAGATATTACCAACGGAATTTATTTCTGCAAAATTGAAACAGATAATGATAAAAGTTCAATTAAAAAAGTAATGGTAATGCGTTAATGCATCAAAAACTGCTGTTAATAAAATAGAGGCTTCTCGATTTCTTGACACTATATTCTAAATAAAATCGCAAAAACGATTCTGTTTTCCATTTTCACTAAATCAGGTTGCCAAGTAGCAGGAAGTGGCGTTGTTGTATATCCAGTTGGTGAAGTTACACCGCCACTTCCTGCAAAATAAGGCACGTTTGCTTCTCTATGAACAAATTCAGCTCTGAACGTGATACTTTGATTAGGCATCCAATCAAAATTTGTAGAACAATCCCAACCTTTAAATTGTGTTCCAGCACTGGTATCATAAGGGTGAGTTCCTTCAGTTTGTGTTGGGTTATTAGGGTTTGGTAATGGACTAGCATCGCCTGTTGGCAGTAGTACTAAATATCTCCCTGGATTAGTCATATAACCACCACCTATAGTCCATGCAAATTGATTTCTATTGAACCAAATTCTATTATAAACCATTCCACTTAAAAAATATTGAGCTGGATTAGTATCAGTTCCACTAAACCCGCCAACACCATCGCCTTTTTCAAAACCTAAATCAACTGTTGAAGAAAAAGCCATTCTGCTAACTCCAGCTGCTTTCGGTTGGTTGTAATAACGAACTAATAAACTGTTGTCAGAATGAAAACGAATTCTGTTTGGTAAGCCTGCTGCATCAGTTCCATAATAGTCGTTTGTTAATAATTTAACAGATTCATTGGGACACCAAGTTATGTTTCCACCAAATCCTGGCATACTATTAAACCTACCGTAACTTTGCCAACCATTTATTATCCATGCCTCAACTTTTAATTTCTTTGTTGGAAACATCTGTACCCTTAAACCATTAAAAAACCACGGTGTATTATCTGAAGTAAACGATGCTTGATATTCCCAATTTTCAACTTGATAATAAGAATTTAAACCGATATAAGACATAAACATTCCAGCATCTACATTAATGCCATACCATTTATTAAAATGATAACCCGCATAAGCTTCTGATAAATATCGATAAGCATTATCCAATTGATATTGTCCTCTGTAAACACTATAATCATTTCTTGGTATAACCGTAGAACGAGTTCCAAATTGTGTCATGATTCTTCCTCTAGCTCCTTCATAGTTAAATTCTCCACCAAGATTCGCACTTGAAATTTGCATTTCATTATTTCTAGCCAAAGCCGTCGAACCTACTACAGTATTATCATTTGGATTATTGAATGAATGCGTATAATTGGCATCAATCATCACGCTTCCTGTAAAATATTTACTTGTTAAAACCGAATTTGTCCTTCTATCAGAGCCATTTTGCCATGTTTGATCCATGCCTTCAAAAGGAATTTTCTCTTTGATAGAATCTTTTGATTTTTCCTGACCAAACAAATTTATAAAGGAGTTAAATAAGGCAAGAATTACTATTGTTTTTTTCATTTTCTATTTTCTAATTTATGTTTTATGTTTGATGTTTTCTATTTTCTGTGTAATGGAATGTTCAAGGTTGGCGAATAGACCATTGGATATTCTTCAATTCTTACATCACTTTTATCCAATCCAAAGGCTTTTTCATCTGACAAGGATAATTTTTTCAACCAGAAATAAGTAGTTAACATCCAACCTTCTTTGAAAGCAAATTCGTTTTCAACAGAAATAAATTTCTCAATAATCACAAATTTAAAATCGGGTTCGTTGTTGTATTTAGTGGAACCATCTGGTCGGATGTGAAGATTTAATTCTTTTCTTTCGACTAATTCTTGTACAATTTTTTTGAAATACAATTCTACTTTGGGTTGAATCCGGAATCCAACATTCAAAACGATTTTTATAACTTTATCATCCATTAATTCAACCACTTCATAATTTAAAGCGAATGGATCGTTGGTTCGATTGATATGCAAGAACCAATATACATCGGCTCGTTTGGGTTTTTTAGCAAAAATAGATTTGATTATTTTTTCCTCAATTTCATAAGTTCGATCGGCTTTTGAAAGATAGACTAAATGCGTGGCGTATTTGGGAATACTGTCATCTTCGCTTAATTCTTTTAGCAAAGAAGTTTGTTCTACTAAATTAGTAAACCTTAAAAACTTGTTATTAATTTTACGAGAATAATACCAAACATACATCACCATAAAAATAAATAATTCAAAAAATAAAAACATCCATCTTTTTTTGATTTTATCTACATTAGCGATAAAAAATGAAATCTCAATTATAGCAAATACTATTAAAATTAAAGTGACCAAGGTTAGTTTAACTTTCTTGATATATATTAAGTAATACGCCAACAAAAACGTTGTCATCATCATTGCCACAGTTATTGAAAATCCGTAAGCTGCTTCCATATTGGTCGAATTTTTGAAATACAATATCATCAAAATGCATCCAAACCACAAGATGTTGTTGATGGACGGAATGTAGATTTGTCCTTTCAAATTTGTTGGGTTTTTTAGTGTTACTCTAGGCCAAAAATTCAATGAAATCGCTTCATTTATCAAAGTAAACGAACCGCTAATCAAGGCCTGAGAAGCTATAATAGTAGCAAAGGTTGAAATAATTACACCTGCTAATAAAAACCAATGCGGCATAATAGCATAAAAAGGATTTCTACCCTCTAAAAACAGTTTTCCTTGACTCATTAACCACGCTGATTGTCCCAAATAATTTACTACTAAACTAATTTTGACAAAAATCCAAGTCAGGCGAATGTTTTCTTTTCCGCAATGCCCTAAATCGGAATACAATGCCTCTGCTCCTGTTGTACAAAGAAAAACAGCACCAAGCAACCAAAACCCCTTTGGATATTGCGTTAATAATTCATAAGCATACATCGGGTTTAATGCTTTAATAATCATGGGATGATTTAGTATTTCAACAAATCCTAAAACAAATAGCATACAAAACCATATAAACATGGCTGGTCCAAATATGGAACCTACTTTTTGTGTTCCAAATCGTTGGAAAATGAATAAGCCTGATAGAATTACAATTACGATTGGAATGGTTGGAATATTCGGAATTACATCACTCAGTCCTTCTACAGCAGATGCTACCGAAATAGGAGGCGTAATAATTCCATCAGCTAAAAGTGTGGTTGCGCCTAAAATGGTTGGAATTACCAATTTACCTTTTCCAAAACGTTTTACTAAAGCATAAAGCGAAAAAACACCGCCTTCACCATGATTATCGGCAGAAAGGGTTAGAATAATATATTTTAAAGTAGTTTGAAAAGTAAGTGTCCAAAACACACAAGAAACTCCTCCATAGACGAGTAATTCATTGATGGGTTTGTCACCAATAATGGCTTTCATTACATATAAAGGACTAGTTCCAATGTCTCCATAGATAATTCCAAGAGCAACCAATAAGGTTACTGCAGTTATTTTATGTTTGGTTGATTGATTCATTATTAAGATTGTTGGTTTTTATATTTTTAGATTGTTGGATTATTTAGTATGCATGTAATGAATTTTTAATAGAATTTCTTAATTTCAAGTGGAATTAAATCGATATCCTACTCCCGATTCTGTAATGATGAATTTTGGACGATTAGGATCTTTCTCTATTTTTTTTCGGAGTTGTGCTACAAACACACGTAAATATTGTGTTTGTTCTGAATAACTTTGTCCCCAAATTTCTTTTAAAATGAATTGATGCGTCAAAACACGTCCATCATTTTTATATAACAACACTAAAAGCGAATATTCTGTTGCTGTAAGTTTTATAATTTCATTATTTACTTTAACTATTCTAGAAACTAAGTCTATCGAAACATCTCCAAATGAAGCAATTGGGTCATTATTTTGAATGGAGTTTACTCTTAGAGCAGTTCGCATTCTGGCTAACAATTCTTGAGTTCTAAAGGGTTTAGTCAAATAATCATTAGCTCCATTGTCTAAAGCTTTTACGATTTCATTTTCAGCACTTTTAACAGACAAAATAATGATTGGATTTTGAAACCATTCTCTTAATTTCACCAAAACATCTTGACCATCAACATCGGGTAAACCTAAATCTAATAAAATTAAATCGGGCTGATGGCTGGCCGCAGCTGTTATACCCTCTTTTCCATTTATAGCAAAATTCACTTTATAATCATTGGCTTCCAACGAAATTTCCAATAACTTTCGTATTTGAATTTCATCATCAATTACCAATATTGAAAATCCGTTAGTCATTTTTTAAGGAATTAATAGCTAAACAATCAACATTGAATTCTAGTGTAAAAACAGCACCGCCTTGTTCTGCATTATGAATTTTTATAGTCCCATTTTGAGCCTCAACAAAACCTTTTACAATAGATAATCCTAATCCAGTTCCGCCCGTTTTAGAACTTTTAAATCTATAAAATTTATCGAATGCTCGGTTAATTTCATCGGGTGGAAATCCATAGCCATCATCAGAAATTGTAATGATGCATTTTTTTATCAAATCGATATGACTATCATAATCTACATCGACATCATATTTTGCTTTGATTTCAATGGTAACGCCTTTGGGAGTATGTTGGGAACAATTATAGACTAAATTATATATAATTTGTTCCATCAAGCCATAATCTAGCTTAAACAATGGCAAATTATCATCGATTTTATAATTGATTTTATGATCCTTGGTTTCTTCAATAAGACGATTACAAACGTTATAAATAATTTCTTTGACATCGCACCAATCCAGTTTAGCCTGTATATATCCCGATTCTAATCGCGACATATTCAACAAGTTTTCAACTTGATAATTCAATTTCATAGATGCTTTTTCAATTTCTGAAAGTAAATTATCTTGTTTTTCAATTGATAGATGAACCTCTTTTTGTCTTAAAGTATCAATAGAGCCAAGAATTGCTGCAATTGGAGTTCGTAATTCATGTGAAAGTGAATCCAACATAGTATTATACAATTTCATGGTGCTCGCTCTAGTTTCTTTGATATGAATGGCGCGTTGCATTCTTCGAAACTTATTGGTCAATACGGCATTTATTAGAGCTATAATGAAGAACATTATCAAAAGAAAAGCATCTTGCGCATTATCTATGTGTAGTGTATAATAAGGCTCAATAAACAAATAGTCTAAAGCCAATGCACTTAAAATGGCGGCCAATAATACCGGTTTAATTTCTAAAAAAATGGCAAGTAGTGACACTAATAAAAGAAGCAGGTAACCAACAATTTTATAATCAATTTTGTCCCGTACAAAAAGGCATAAAATAGATATGAAGAAAACAGATAAAAAGCTGATTAGGTATTGATTCGTGCTATTTTTTTTGAACAACTTTTCCAATGTCATATTTTTTGACAAAGTTACGCTGTTCGATGTAAGTAAAAAATAATAAGGTTAGTAGAATGTATAAAGATTTTATAAAGATTATGATGAAAGTAATGAATGAAATGTAAAATTATCTCCAATATTTTCTTGCGCAATCGGCAAAAAGATATACCACAAAAGAAAATCTAAGAAATAATCATTTTCTGTAATATTTGAATGTATCCTAACAGTTGCCTTTCTATTTTCAGTAGACAAACCATAAGCTAAGATTTCATAATCTCCATCAAAAATAACATATTCTGCCAAAGGATTATTTCGAATTTTGAGCTATAATTGTTTTCCTTTGTATTCTAAAATGGTAGTATTAGCATACCATTTTTCAATACGAGAAGTCAAAATAACGTTTTCATTTTCATCTGTAATTAGAAAATTACTTTTCCAAAAACTACTATATTTCAAGGTATAGACTTTATTTTCGATAGTAAAAAGTGCTTTTCTATCAAAATGGGTATAAATTACTTCTAAAGTTCCAATTGATTTTGAATTTACTTCAAATGAATATAATCCTTGCTTAATTGTTTTCCAAATTCTTATGTGTGCCATAATAAAAACTATTAATTAGTAAACTTCAGAATTAGTAATACAAATAAATAAAATGTTACATCCTAAATAAATTAACAACTGATACAATTTTATTACTTTTACACTCTTAAATCTAATATTTGAAATCTAATATTTAATATCACAATGTCAGTAGCCAAAAAAGATTACAAAAGAATTACGACCAAATCATTAATTGAAATGAAAGCCAATGGCGAAAAAATATCCATGCTAACTGCCTATGATTATACGATGGCGAAAATTGTGGATACGGCAGGCGTTGATGTAATTTTAGTAGGAGATTCTGCCAGTAATGTGATGGCGGGACATGAAACAACGTTACCCATTACACTCGACCAAATGATTTATCATGCTTCAAGTGTTGTTCGTGCTATTGAAAGAGCCTTAGTTGTGGTGGATTTACCTTTTGGAAGTTACCAATCCGATTCCAAAGAGGCGTTACGTTCTTCGATTAGAATTATGAAAGAAAGTGGTGGACATGCAGTAAAATTAGAGGGAGGAAGTGAAATTAAAGACTCTATCAAAAAAATATTAAATGCAGGAATACCCGTTATGGGACATTTAGGATTAACCCCGCAATCAATCTATAAATTTGGAACGTACACCGTTCGAGCCAAAGAAGATGCCGAAGCCGAAAAACTTTTAGAGGATGCTAAATTATTGGAAAAACTTGGCTGTTTTGCTTTAGTTTTAGAAAAAATTCCAGCGCATTTAGCCGAAAAAGTAGCACAAAGTATTTCGATTCCTGTAATCGGTATTGGAGCTGGTGGCGGTGTTGACGGACAGGTATTGGTAATCCATGATATGTTGGGAATGAACAACGAATTCAGTCCGAGATTTTTAAGACGCTATTTAAACTTATACGAACAAATGACAAAAGCAATAGGCAATTATGTTACTGATGTAAAAAGTCAAGATTTTCCGAATGCGAATGAGCAATATTAGTACTTAGTAATTAGTTAATAGTGATTAGTATATTTTGGCAGAAAAAATATTCTCTAACAAATCCAACCTTCAAATTCTCCATGAAGACAATCATATTATTGTGATTAACAAACGTGTGGGAGATATTGTGCAAGGCGATAAAACCGGAGATAAACCCCTTTCTGATGTAGTTAAGGAATACATCAAAGAAAAATATAATAAGCCAGGTGAAGTCTTCCTAGGTGTTGTTCACCGATTGGACAGACCTACAACCGGAATTGTTGTTTTTGCTAAAACTTCCAAAGCGCTTGAACGTTTAAATAAAATGTTTAGTGAACGTGAAACCAAAAAAACATATTGGGCAGTAGTAAAAAACAAACCACCAAAAAACGAAGATAATTTAATTCATTTTCTAAAAAGAATTGAAAAAAACAATACTTCCAAAGCACATTTAAATGAAGTTCCCGAAAGCAAGAAAGCCTCTTTAGACTTTAAAATAATCAAAGAACTGAATCACTATTTTGTTTTAGAAATTAATTTACATACGGGAAGACATCATCAAATTCGAGCCCAACTCCAAGCTGTTGGTTGCCCAATCAAAGGTGATTTAAAATACGGATTTGATCGCAGTAATCCTGATGGCGGAATTCATCTTCATGCACGAAAATTAGAATTCATACATCCTGTTTCCAAAGAAGCAATCATCCTCATTGCACCAACTCCTGAAGATGCAATTTGGAATGCGATATAAACCCCTTTAAGTTTTTTTGGGAATTTTAAATTTAGTTTGTTATCTTTATGACTGCTAACCTATAAATCCCCTTACTATGAAAAACTTTACGCTATCAATTTTTCTCTTATGCTTTGGATTTGGATTTTCCCAAGATCATTTTTCAGGAATAAGTACTTCTAATCGTGTAGGCATTTTAAATGGAATAATAAATCCAGCCGAATTTTCAAATTTATCAAAAAAAATTGAAGTAAATATTTACGGAATTAGTTTTGACGCAACCAACAACCGAATCGGATTTAGTGATTTAACCTCCAATAAAAATCTTCAGGATGTTATATTTACAGGAAATGACCCTGTGAATCTTCGTTTTGATGGACAAATTGTAGGGCCAAGTGTTGCCATGAAAATACAAAATTGGGGATTTGCTATAACAACAAAAGCCAACGTGAAATTTGATTTAATTGATATTGATCCTAACATTGGTAATGCTATAAATAACAAAAATGCCTCAGCCGCATTAACCGTAATCAACAACAATTACAATCAACGATTGATAGGAACTACTTACGGTGAGGTCGGTTTTTCAGCTGCTCATTCCATAATTGATAATGAAAAATATTCTTTTAGTGCAGGTGTCACTTTAAAATTATTATTTCCAGGTTCTTTTTCTAATTTTGGATTGAGCGGATTAAATGGAACTATAACAAATTCGGGAAGTGATTCTTATTTAACGACCAATCAACCTGCAAATTTGAATATTGCTTATTCTGGTGGGTTAGCTAATAATTTTTCAAATATTAGCGACTACACCAAATCAATTTATGGAGGATTAAATGGCGTTGCTTCGGACATTGGATTTACCTATAAATGGAAAGATGGCGCAACTAAATACAAAATAAAAGCAGGTTTATCGGTCAGAAATATAGGAAGTATGACCTATAAAGACAATAATAATGCTTCTACAAACTACACATTTTCAACACAAGGTCATTCTCCATTAAATTTAAGTCTATTCAACAATGTCAGTAATTTGAGTCAGGTTGAAAATATTTTATATTCTAATGGTTATTTAACCAAAATAGATGGACAAAAAGATTTTAAAGTTAATCTTCCCACTCTTCTGACTTTGTATAGTGATTTTAAAATAATTCCGAAAGTTTATGTTACCGGATATCTCCAGCATAAAGTAAAAAAAGACAGTGAGAATGATCAAATTACAGCACTAAATATAGTATCCGTTACACCAAGATTAAACTTAGGTTTTTTTGAAACCTACATTCCTATTGCAACTAATGAAATATCAGGCACTACGGTTGGTTTCGGATTTCGATTAGGAGGATTTTACCTTGGTTCCAATTCAATCGTTTCATCATTATCAAGCAATGGGAAACAAGCTGATTTTTACACCGGATTTAGATGGGCATTTTTATAATTTATGGAATATAAAACAAATATTCAGTACCGAAAAGAACATTTAAAAAAGCTTTTGAGTATCATTATTCTTCATGAAAATGATATAATAACTGCTTTATATAAGGATTTTAAAAAATCTGAATTTGAAACTGTTATCACCGAAACCAGTTATGTAATTTCATCGTTAAAAAGTACAATAAAAAATATTGACTCTTGGGCAAAACCAAAACGAGTTGTACCATCATTATTGAATTTTCCTTCGTCTGATTATATATTGAGTGAACCTTATGGAAAAGTATTAGTAATAGCACCTTGGAATTATCCGTTTCAATTAGCACTTTGTCCTTTGATTGCTGCTGTCGCTGCAGGAAATAAAGTGGTGGTAAAACCTTCGGAACTAACTCCAAATACTTCATCTATAATCGCAAAAATTATAAACCAAATATTTGAAAAAAATCATGTAGAAGTTATTGAAGGTGGTATCGAAATGTCACAACAATTGCTCTCACAGCGCTGGGATTACATCTTTTTTACAGGAAGTGTTGCTGTTGGTAAAATTGTCGCAAAAGCTGCTGCCGAATTCTTAACACCTGTAACATTAGAACTCGGAGGTAAAAATCCATGCATTATTGATGAAAATTGTAATGTAAACATAACTGCAAAAAGAATTGTTTGGGGAAAATTTCTCAATGCTGGACAAACTTGTATCGCTCCTGATTATCTTTTAGTACATTCCAAAATTAAATCAAAACTAGTCTTAGCTCTAAAAGAAGAAATTATTTTAGCTTATGGTAAAAATCCAGAAATATCTGCCGATTTTCCAAGAATTGTAAATCATAAAAATTGGTTACGACTTACTTCTTTTTTAGAAAACGAAATCATTATATTGGGTGGACAAACCAATGCTTCCGATAACTACATCGCTCCCACACTATTAGATGAATCTAAATTAGATAGTTCAGTAATGCAAGATGAAATATTTGGTCCAATACTTCCCATAATTAGTTATGATAATGAAATTGAAATTGAATCGATTATAACGAGATATGAAAAACCTCTATCCTTATATGTGTTCTCTACCAATAATAAATGGGCAAAAGAAATAGTCAATAAATACTCTTTTGGTGGCGGATGCATAAATGATACAATCGTTCATTTTAGTAATCACCGTCTACCCTTTGGCGGTGTGGGTCATAGTGGTATTGGCGCTTATCATGGCAAATTAAGTTTTGATACGTTTTCGCATAAAAAATCAATTGTTAAAAAAGGTCTTTGGCTGGATTTACCGATGCGATATGCCCCATACGGAACTAAAATAAAAATCTTAAAAAAAATTTTGAATTGGTTGTAAATGATGTAACCTAGAAATCAAATATTTGACTTAAATTTATCCTAACCATAAAAAAACATCCTCAATAGCTAAGATTTACTAATAAGGATGTTTTTATATAGAACTAAAAAGGGAATATACCTTTTAGTTTAAATGATATGTATTCATAAACTCGTCTTGACTTATTGTTCCAGAAGTCAACGCAGATGGAATCGTTAATAGTGTTGCAGCAGTAGGATTTATTTGATAATTAATGGCCGTATTGTTATAAACTACACCAATACTTTTAGCATAATATTCGGTCAATACAATGACATCTTGTGCTGGTAAAACACTTATTGTGGTTGGAATTCCGCCCAAAGTAGTTGGATAAGTAACCGTCAAATTCAAAACTAATTTTGTCTTCTTTACATCACTATAGGTATGCCCATTTGTGGTGTAAGTAGTCAAATTATCATCTGAAACTGCTTTAAAGGTATAATCGAATTTTAGTAGATACGATTGCGTGGCAGACACTTGAACATTTTGAGTAAATGAATTGGAAACCGAATTTAACTCTGTTCCAGAAGCAGCATTATCTTTAAAAATGATGAAATCGGTTAAATTAATCGCAATCGGACTTATTCCAGGAATAGGCAATTGTAAATTAACAGTTCCTGTCATTCTCAAGCGAGTCCCATCAATACGAAGTGCGTTATTATGCAATATGTTGGAATAAAAACCAGTAGGTGTTATTTTTACAGGTTGTATGGAATTACTTTTCATTTCTTTAAAAGTAGAAAGTGTATCAATTCCAACATACAAAGAGTCTTTGTTTGCTGTGGCGGTTCCTCCATTTACTGTCGTTGATACGTCATACTTCCAAAAATTATTAAATTTTAGAGGCATATATAGTGTAGGAACAGCATCTGCAGCATTTGAACCATCACTAGAATCATCATGATGCGAACATGACGCAAAAATCATTACAAGTAATGAAGATAATAAGAATTTAATTTTCATAGTAATTATGTTATTAGTTGAGGGCGAATGTACTAAAACTTTTGATTAAAAAAAAGTAATCAAAAATTATCCATAAAGATTTAAAATCTTATTTTTGTTTCAAACAATATTTTATAATGGCCGGAAATAGTTATGGGACACTTTTTAAAATCACGACTTTTGGAGAATCACACGGTGAGGCTTTAGGAGGTATTATCGATGGCTGTCCATCGGGAATTGAATTAGATTTCAATGCGATTCGAGTTGAAATGCAACGCAGAAAACCAGGACAATCTTCCATTGTAACACAACGAAAAGAAGAAGATCAAGTACAATTTCTATCCGGGATTTTTGAAGGAAAAACTACAGGCACACCAATCGGGTTTATTATTCCAAATACCAATCAAAAATCGGATGACTATTCACATATCAAAGATACTTATCGACCAAGTCATGCTGATTATGTGTATGAAAAAAAATATGGCTTTCGAGATTATCGAGGCGGAGGTCGGAGTTCAGCACGAGAAACAGCCAGTAGAGTTGTTGCAGGAGCTATTGCCAAACAAATTATACATGATATTAAAATAACAGCTTTTGTTTCATCAGTTGGTACAATTTTTATCGATAAACCCTATCAAGATTTAGATTTTTCAAAAATTGAAAATAATGCCGTACGTTGTCCTGATGAAACTACCGCACTACAGATGGAAAATTATATCAAAGAAATTAAAAAGCAAGGCGATACTATTGGGGGAACAATTACCTGCGTTATTCAAAATGTACCTGCCGGACTAGGAGAACCTGTTTTTGATAAACTTCATGCCGAATTAGGAAAAGCAATGCTATCCATAAATGCGGTAAAAGGTTTTGAATTTGGAAGCGGTTTTTGTGGAGCAACGATGAAAGGGAGTGAGCATAATGATTTATATAACGCAGATGGTTCTACAATATCAAATTTATCTGGTGGAATTCAAGGCGGAATTTCTAATGGTATGGATATTTACTTTCGTGTGGCATTTAAACCCGTTGCTACACTGCTTCAAAAGCAAAACGTCTTAACCTCTCAAAATGAAATTATAAAACAACAAGGCAAAGGAAGACATGACCCTTGTGTTGTTCCTAGAGCGGTTCCTATCGTTGAAGCTATGGCAGCATTAGTTTTGGCAGATTTTTATTTGATGAATAAAATCAATAAATAATATTATGAATACGACAGAAAATTCAAAAAAATCAAATTTCAGTAATCTTACCATTCAAATTCTTTTGGCGATGCTTTTTGGAGCTTTGTTAGGAATTTTTATCCACAATTATTATTTAGAAACTGATGCTAAATTTTTTAGTGATAAACTAAAAATAGCAGCGACTATTTTCATTCGATTAGTTCAGATGATTATTGCACCGCTTGTATTTACAACACTTGTTGTTGGAATAGCCAAACTTGGCGATATTAAAGCTGTTGGGAGAATAGGAAGTAAAGCTTTGGCATGGTTTTTCTCTGCTTCATTTATTTCATTGCTTATAGGCATGTTTTGGGTAAATATTTTACAACCAGGAGTTGGATTAAAATTGGGGAAAGTTGATTTAGCCACAGCGTCAGAAGTAACGGATAAAACACAGGGCTTCTCTGCTCAAAATTTTGTGGAACACATCATTCCAAAAAGTATTGTTGAAGCTATGGCAAACAATGAAATACTTCAAATTGTAATTTTTTCCATTTTCTTCGGATTAGCAGCAGCGTCGATTGGTTCACAAGTAAAACCAGTAATTAATGCACTCGATAAAACATCACACATCATTTTGAAAATGGTAAATTATGTAATGAAGTTTGCGCCAATTGGTGTATTTGGTGCCGTAGCTGGTGTTTTTGCCGTAAAGGATGTGAATGATTTATTAGTCACTTATGCCA
>CAISUR010000092.1 GCA_903888655.1 uncultured Bacteroidota bacterium
GACTTCACTTTTTAACGTACCGTAGAAATTATCGCGATACACTTCTTCCCATTCTACAAAATCTTCTGCTTTTATGTGCTTTTTAAAATCGGCAATCGACATGAAATAGTAATCTTTTCCATCAATTTCTTCTCCGCGAGGTTCGCGAGTAGCAGCCGAAATTGAAAATTCTAAATTCAAATCGTCTTGCTGCAATAAATGCCTTACTATAGTTGTTTTTCCTGAACCTGATGGAGCAGAGAATACTAATAATTTTCCTTTATTCATTATTTTAGTGATTAGTGAAAAGTGATTAGTAACTAGTGCTATTCACTAATTACTAATTACTAATTACTTATAAAACATTAAGCACTTGCTCTTTAATCTTCTCCAACTCATCTTTCATCATCACCACCAATTTTTGCATTTCGGTATGATTTGATTTTGAACCCATGGTATTGATTTCTCTTCCCATTTCTTGTGTGATGAAGCCTAGTTTTCTTCCGTTAGCCTCTGTTCCTGCGAGGGTTTCGATGAAATAGTTTAAGTGATTTTCTAAACGGACTTTTTCCTCAGTAATATCATATTTTTCTAGATAAAAAATCAGTTCTTGCTCGAAACGATTTTGATCAACATTTACTTGAAGTTCTTCTAAAGCTGTTTTTAATCTTGTTTTTACTGTTTCTATTCGTTCTTTATCAAACGAAACGGCTTCATTCATTAGCGATAAAATATTTCCGATTCTTGATTGAAATTCTTTTTCTAATGAAATACCTTCATCTTTTCTAAAATTCGCAATATTTTCTAACGCTTCATCAATGACTTTTTGAATGTCCTTCCATTCATTTTCGTCTATTTCGTCACGTTCCGTTTTGAGTGCATCGGGCATTCTAACGGCCATTTTCATCAATTCGGTCTCATCCGCATTAGGCAGAACGGCTTTCATCTGATTGATATATCCTCTTATAATAGGCACATTGATTTTAGAAGAGGTTTCTTCTCCAGTAACTTCGATATATAACGAAAAATCAATTTTTCCGCGTTCTAATCGTTGTGAAATTTGGTTCCGTAAGCCCAATTCCATTTCACGATAAACCGATGGCATTCTGGTATTCAAATCTAAACCTTTGCTATTTAGTGATTTTATTTCTACCGTAATTTTTTTGGTGGGTAATTGCAAAGTTGCTTTTCCATAACCGGTCATTGATTGTATCATTCGTATGTTTTATTGACTTCAAATATAGTAAAAGTAATTAGTAATAAGTGTATAGTAATTTGCTTAATAAATGGCTAATCACTAGTTACTTATCACTATTTACTCTCTTTTGTGTTACTAAATAAACCCCAGTGAAAATTAAAACGGCCGAAAGTAATTTTACTAAGCTCAATTCATCTTTGCCGAGACTAACAGCGAAAATCGTTGCAAAAAGCGGCTGTAAATAAATAAAAACGGCAACCGTTGTGGGTTTTAATTCGCGCATAGAAACTAAATTTAATAAATAGGTTAAGAAGGTTGAAAAAACCACTACAAATCCAATTTTCCATAAGACATCTGTTGGAATTGTTGTCCAACTAACGGCTTGAAATTCGTTCCAACCAAAGGGCAAAACCATGATAAATCCGAAAGTATAAATCCATTTTACGAAAGTAAACGCATTGTATTTATCCATTAACTTCTTAACTAAAACCAGGTAAAAACCATAGGAAACCGCGTTTATGAAAACCAATAAATTTCCTAAAGTTGCATTAGGAGCATTAACAACAGATTTTCCGTACAGAATTAAAGTGATAGTTCCAGCCAGTCCTAAAACTAAACCTAGTACTTTTCGTTTTTTCATGCGTTCTTTCATTATAAAAGCTGAAAGAACCAAGACAATCATTGGAGTTGTTACCATCAAAACAGCTCCCATAATTGGCGAAGTATAGCTTAATCCTTTGAAAAAAGTTAGCATGTTTAATGCAACGCCAAATAAAGCAGCCGCTAAAATTCGTAGAAAATCTTCTTTGGCTATTTTTTCTTTAGGACTAAAAAATGAAATAAACCAAAATAACAAAACCGAACCACCAACTCGCATGGTAATAAATCCAAATGGCTGAACGTATTTTGGCATTACGTCTTTCGCTATCGTAAAGGTTACGCCATAAATTATGGATACTAAAGTGGCTGCAATTAATGCCCAATTTCTTTTTGACATTAGCTCAAAACTTTAATTACTTCGGATACATTTTTTTGACTATTTCCAATGTATATTTTATCATCAATAATGAAAACTGGACGGCTTAAAAAAGTATAATGTTCTAAAAGGTACTTTTTAAAATCAGATTCCGAGAGCGATTTGTTTTTTAAATCCAGCGATTTATAAAGCTGTGCTTTTCTGCTAAAAAGCGCTTCATAACTTCCCGAAAGCTGAAACATTTCATCCAATTCATGTGAGGTAATTGGATTTTGACGGATGTCGTGAAATTCCAATTTATCGGAATTTGGAAGTAATTTTATAATTTTTCTACAGGTATCACATGAAGCCAAGTAGTATATTTTATTTGTCATCGGTATTTCTTTTTGCAAAGAAAATTCATTTGAAACATATAATCTGTATTTTTATAAAAAATTTAAAACTATGGAAGTATCATTTGAAATTAATAAAACTAGTAGAAATGTGTTGTTTAAATTTCTAGAAAATTACTCATTAAAACAGCTCAACACTATCCCAGAAGGTTTTAGTAATAATCTGATTTGGAATATTGGTCACATTATAGTGGTACAACAAATGTTAGTTTACAAATTAGCTAATTTGCCTATGATGGTTTCAGATGAAATGGTTGAGAAATTCAAAAAAGGAACCAAACCTGAACATAATGTAACACAAGAGGAAGTTGATGAACTGAAAGTATTTTTGTTTTCTACGTTAGAAAAAACGAGACAAGATTATTCAGAAAATTTGTTTCAAAGCTATAATGAATTCACTTCAATGTCTGGTTTTACAATAAGATCTGCAACTGATGCCATTGCGTTTAACAATTATCATGAGGCACTTCACACAGGAATTATGATGCAGATTAGAAAATTTATATAAATTAAAATACCTTTGCAAAAACAAACGAAACAATGAAATCACCAATTTAATTAGTTTGTGAAACAAACATCAAATAAAAAAGAGGTGATTCCATTTATTACCAAAAAAAATAATCAGAATAAATGAAATTTAATACTAAAGTAATACACGGTGGTCAACACCATGAAAAAGTCACCGGAGCCGTCATGACGCCAGTTTTTCAAACGTCAACCTATGCTCAAACTAGTCCAGGACAACCTGTGGGCGATTATGAATACAGTCGCGCTGCCAATCCAACACGTCAAGCTTTGGAAGATGCTTTGGCATCAATTGAAAATGGCGCAAGAGGTTTGGCTTTTGCGTCAGGTTTAGCAGCAACAGATTGTTTATTACGTATGTTCAAAGCAGGAGACGAAATCATTGCCATGGACGATCTTTATGGCGGAACTTACCGATTGTTTACGCGTTTATACAAAGACAGCGGTATTAAGTTTCACTTTGTAGACATGAATAATTTGGATAAATTTCAATCTTTAATCAATGAAAACACTAAATTGGTTTGGGTAGAAACGCCAACTAACCCGTTGATGAAATTGGCCGATATTCAAGAGATTGCTAAAATTACTAAAAAATATAATATTCTTTTTGCTGTGGACAACACTTTTGCAACGCCATATTTACAAAAACCATTGGATTTAGGGGCTGACATCGTGATGCATTCAGCAACCAAATATCTTGGTGGACATTCCGATGTTATTGCTGGCACTTTAATAATAAAAGATAAAGATTTGGGAGACGAATTGCATTTTAAGCAATTTGCAACTGGCGGAACTCTTGGTCCGATGGATAGTTATTTGGTATTAAGAGGAATCAAAACCTTACACTTACGTGTGCAAAGACATTGCGAAAACGGAATGAAAGTGGCTGATTTTTTAAGCAATCATCCAGAAGTTGCAACAGTTTACTATCCGGGATTGCCAGATCATCCTCATCATGATATTGCTAGAAAACAAATGAGTGGTTTTGGTGGCATGGTTTCATTTACATTCAAATCGGGTAAAAAAGAAGATGCCATTTCTTTTTTAGAAAAACTAAAGGTATTCACTTTGGCTGAATCTCTGGGTGGCGTTGAGAGTTTAGCGAATCATCCGGCATTGATGACGCACGCATCCATTCCGGAAGATAAAAGATTAGAAGTAGGTATTACCGATGATTTAGTGAGGTTAAGCACAGGTGTTGAAGATATTGAAGATTTACTAGCCGATATTGAACAAGCACTAAGATAACAAGGCAAAATAATTTTTGTTTTACAGATTGCTTCAACACTAACACAAAATATAATGGTTATTTTTTCGTTTTTATTTTTAATTTTAAAATTAGAAATATGATTTGACAATAAGTCAAATGCATTTAGGTATTTTATGTCAGTGCATAACGTAAAGCTAAATTTAGTTTTAATACATTTGGAACGAAAATTGCAATGCAACTATAACTTTGATATCTATTAAAAAATGAAAAAAATAATTATACTTGCTTTATTTTTCCTTACAGTAAGCTTTGACGGTCAAAGACAATCAGCATTTGATGTCGGAGAATGGTTTAAATTTAGAATTCATTATGGATTAGTTAC
>CAISUR010000093.1 GCA_903888655.1 uncultured Bacteroidota bacterium
CTAATCTTAAGTAACTAATGAAAAAAATAAAATACTTCTAAAAGTATTTTTATTACTATTTTTGCATCGTTTTTTAACTACTTAATTATTATGGTAAAAGATTTATTTGAAAGAATTCAAAATAACAAAGGTCCTCTGGGAAAATGGGCTTCACAAGCTGAGGGATATTATGTTTTTCCAAAATTAGAAGGCGAGTTAGGACCACGAATGCAATTTCAAGGGAAAAATATTCTAAATTGGAGTTTAAATGATTATTTGGGTTTAGCTAATCACCCTGAAGTTCGCAAAGCTGATACAGATGCTGCCCAACAATATGGAGCTGCTTACCCAATGGGAGCTCGAATGATGAGTGGTCATACAGATGCTCATGAACAATTAGAAAAGGAACTTGCTGCTTTCGTAATGAAAGAATCTGCCTATTTATTGAATTTTGGTTACCAAGGAATTCTGTCGACAATTGATGCTTTGGTAACTAAAAATGATGTAATTGTATACGATGTTGATGCGCACGCTTGCATTATCGATGGTGTTCGATTGCACATGGGGAAACGTTTTACATACCGTCATAATGATATTGAAAGTATGGAAAAAAACCTTCAAAGAGCAACAAAATTAGCCGAAGAAACCGGCGGTGGTATATTATTTATTACAGAAGGGGTTTTCGGAATGCGAGGTCAACAAGGGAAGTTGAAAGAGATTGTTGAGATGAAAAAGAAATACAATTTCCGTTTGTTGGTTGATGATGCTCATGGTTTTGGAACTTTAGGAAAGACAGGCGCAGGTGCAGGAGAAGAGCAAGAATGTCAAGATGGGATTGATGTGTATTTTTCAACTTTCGCAAAATCTATGGCTAGTATTGGTGCTTTTATTGCTGCTGATAAAGATATTATTGATTATTTAAAATACAATTTACGTTCTCAAATGTTTGCTAAATCCTTACCAATGATTCAAACAGTTGGTGCATTGAAACGTTTAGAATTATTGAGAAATAATCCTGAATTAAAAAATAAACTTTGGGAAAATGTAAATGCACTACAAGGAGGTTTAAAAGCAAAAGGTTTCAATATTGGTGATACTAATACTTGCGTAACGCCAGTTTATCTTGAAGGCTCCATTCCAGAAGCGATGATTATGGTTAATGACTTGAGAGAAAATTATGGTATTTTCTTATCAATTGTTGTTTATCCGGTAATTCCCAAAGGTATGATTTTGCTGCGAATGATCCCAACAGCTTCTCATACAATAACTGACATAGAGGAAACACTGACTGCTTTCGAAGCTATTCGTGAGAAATTAGAAAATGGCACCTATAAAAGAATTGCAGAGGAAACAACTGTTGATGTGTCTTGATAAATTATATTTTATAGATAGATTTAAAATCATATTGTATATCGGCTGAAGGTGAATATCTTAGTAGAAATTATTTTTGTTGATAAATTTTTTTGAATTTCTTTTTCTTTATAATAATAAAAAATCCAAATTTCATAATAGTATGAAATTTGGATTTTTATATTAATGTAGATAGTATTTATTCTAAATCGTCGTCCTCGTCGTCAAAATTATCAGAAGTTTCAAAGTCATCATCATCATCATCGTCGCTATCGGCATCATCAGAACCGCCTTTGTCTTTTAGTAAATCTTCTTCAACGTCGTCGTCGTCTGAAGCATCTTCATCATCATCTAAACCAGCTACTGGAATAATTGGTTCAATTACCGCATCTAAATCGTCATCTTCATCAAATTTTTCCATTCGGCTAGCCAATTTGGTGCTCACTTTTACTAAATAAATAGTGTCTTCGGTGCGCACTTCAACGGCTTCAATAAGTTCATTTTGCGCATTTCTAAAACGGATGATATCCGAATCATCATATCCATCAGGAAATTTTTCTACTAATAAGTTTAGAATGTCGCCTGTTAGTTTTGCATAATCAACAATAACTCTTCTCATACATGTATTTTATTGGTCTAATAAATAAGCAAAAATTAGTGGAGCAACTATAGTTGCATCAGATTCAATTATGAATTTCGGAGTATGAATGTCTAATTTACCCCAAGTAATTTTTTCATTTGGAACTGCTCCGGAGTATGAACCATAACTTGTTGTTGAATCGGAAATTTGGCAGAAATAACTCCAAAACGGAATATCGTGCATTTCCATATCTTGGTATAACATGGGTACCACACAAATTGGGAAATCACCAGCAATTCCACCACCAATTTGGAAGAATCCAACGCCTTTACCACCTGAATTTTTAGGATACCAATCGGCCAACCACATCATGTATTCAATACCACTTTTCATCGTAGTTGGTTTGAATTCTCCTTTAATACAATAAGATGCGAAAATATTCCCCATCGTACTGTCTTCCCAACCTGGAACGACAATTGGCAGGTTTTTTTCGGCAGCTGCAATCATCCAAGAGTCTTTCGGATCGATTTCGTAATATTGTTCTAACACTCCAGAATTCAACATTTGGTACATGAATTCATGTGGAAAATAGCGTTCTCCATTCGAATCCGCTTTGTTCCAAATATCATATAAATGCGATTGTAATCTTCTGAAGGCTTCTTCTTCAGGAATACAAGTATCGGTAACTCTATTGTAGTGATTTTCTAACAAATCCCATTCTTCTTGCGGAGATAAATCTCTGTAATTTGGAACTCTTTTATAAGAATTATGAGCTACTAGATTCATGATGTCTTCTTCTAGATTGGCACCCGTGCAAGAAATAATATGTACTTTATCTTGACGAATCATTTCGGCTAACGATTTTCCTAGTTCGGCAGTACTCATAGCGCCTGCAAGCGTAATCATCATTTTTCCGTTTTCCAATAAATGCTGCTCGTATCCTTTGGCAGCATCTACTAAAGCAGCTGAATTGAAGTGAAGGTAATGCTTCTCAATAAACTGACTTATGGGTCCTTTGCTCATTTTGTTTGTTTAAATTTATTTAGTGTAATTTGGAGTTCAAAGAAAAACTATTTTTTTTAAAACTTCAAACAGAATTTTACATTTTTCAAGCTATTTTTTCGAGTATCCTAAAATTTTCAAAACGTCATCTGCTGTTTGTTGTTCTGAGAATACTTCGGTGGCAAGAATTCCGTTTTCATCGCGGTCGATCAAAATATGTTTGGGTTGCGGAATCAAACAATGGTGCAATCCGCCATAACCACCAATGGTTTCTTGATAGGCACCCGTATTGAAAAATCCAATATAAAGCGGTTTTTCTTTGTTATATTTTGGCAAATAAATGGCGTTCATGTTTTGTTCGGAGTTGTAATAATCATCACTATCACAAGTCATTCCGCCTAATAAAACCCTTTCATAAGTATCATTCCAACGGTTGACAGCCAACATAATAAAACGTTTGTTAATTGCCCAAGTATCGGGTAACGTTGTGATGAATGACGAATCGATCATGTTCCAAGCTTCTCTATCGTTTTGTTGTTTTTGATACAACACTTGATAGATAGCGCCACCCGATTCTCCTACGGTAAACGATCCAAATTCGGTGAAAATATTGGGTACATCTACTTCAGCTTCGTCGCAAGCAATTTTAATTTGATTGATGATTTCGTCAATCATGTATTGGTAATCGTATTCAAAAGCTAATGAATTTTTAATCGGAAATCCGCCACCAATATTCAATCCGTCTAAAGTTGGACATTCTTTTTTAAGCGCAATATATACTTTGATACATTTTACCAATTCATTCCAATAATACGCATTGTCGTTAATTCCGGTATTGATAAAGAAATGCAACATTTTCAATTCGAGATTATCATTCTCTTGAATTTGTTTTTTGTAAAATGCTACGATGTTTTTATATCCAATGCCTAAACGCGACGTGTAGAACTCAAATTTTGGTTCTTCTTCGGCCGCAATTCGGATTCCAATTTTAAATTTTCCTTTAATTTCTGCTTGAAGCAAATCCAATTCTTCGTAATTGTCTATAATTGGAATGGCATTTTTATGACCGTTGTTAATCAATCGCGCAATATTGGTGATGTATTGGTCTCTTTTGAAACCATTACATATAATATGTGTGCTTTTGTTGATTTTTCCGTTTTCCAATAAATTTTCAACAATATTAATGTCAAAAGCAGAAGAAGTTTCAATATGAATATTATTTTTAAAAGCTTCGTTCATAATGTATTCAAAATGAGAGCTTTTGGTGCAATAACAATAGTAATATTTACCTTCATATTTGTTTTTTTCCATAGCATTTCGGAACCAATTTTTGGCTCTCTTAATGTTGTTGGAAATTTGTGGTAAATACGTAAATTTTAAAGGAGTTCCGTATTGTTCCACCAATTTCATTAAGTCTATGTTATGAAATTGAAGCGTATTTTCTTTGCTTAGCGTAAATTCTTCTTGCGGAAAATAATAGGTTTGATTGA
>CAISUR010000094.1 GCA_903888655.1 uncultured Bacteroidota bacterium
CTCCTTGCCCTTGGCAGTATTATAGTGATGCAAACGAACTTGTTATATCAACCAATTCTGCAACTTCAGTTACTGTCACAGTTAAGAAAAGTGATGGTACTTTGGTTGCCACTTTAACAACTGTTAAGGGAACTCCTGCCGTGTATAGGTTTGTTGGTAGTCCTGGTGCGCTAAATAATTATTCTTTTAACACTATTGTTTCTGATGGTGGGTTAATTATTAGCGGTACTTCATTGATAGCAGTTAATTATAGAAATGTTGCTTCAGATGCAGGAGGTGCAAACACAGAGTTGCCACACATTAAGGGCAATGCTTCATTGTCAAGCTACGGTGATGCAGGGATTGGTACTCAATTTAGATTAGGGTATTATAGAACAACAACTGGCGGAATATCCAGTCAGTGTTATAGTGTAATGGCTATTTATAATGGAACAATTGTTAAATTAAATGGTACGGTTTTAACAACACTTAATGCAGGACAATGTTATTTGTTTCAAACATCAATAGGTAGTCTTTTAGAAACTTCTAACGGAACGGTTGTTAATTCTGGTGCTGCTCAAGACGCTCCTTCGGGTTGTGGTGATGGCGTTGTTGATCAAGTTCCACCAATTAGTGTACTAGGAAATGATTATTTTGTAGTTCGAGGCAACGGAAATAATACTGCTGAGCAGACGGTTATTGTTGCCACGCAAGCAAATACAAGCGTAACGATTTCTAATTTTTTACTTTCTGGTGCTCTTTCAGGGTCTTCTACAATTAATTTAGCAAATGCAGGAGATTATTATACTTTTATAAATGGAGACTCTTCTCATGCTTACTCTGCTAATAGAGTAGTATCTTCAAATCCTGTAGTTGTTTATTCGGGTACAGCCGATGGATGTGAGGTCGATATGTCTGTCTTGGCTCCCGTTGGAAATTGTTCAGGTTCTTTATTTGTTGAAACTTCAAAATTTAAAGGATATACAGGAAATGATCTTCCTTATTTTGGTTACGTTTTCTTGCAAAGTGCAACGGCAGTTGTAACTATTAATGGATCTAATTTAGAGACTCTTGGTGGTGTTCGTCGTCAAATGGGTACTACAGGATGGTATTTAATTGATTTTACCAACACACAAATAAGTAATCCTGGAATTTTATCCATTCAGAGTACTGTGCCAATTACTGTTTCTATGGTTGAGCAGGGCGGAGGATTTTGTATGGCAGCTTTTTTTACGAATTTTACTTCTTTACCAACACTACCCAATATAACCTTTAATTCTTCGGGATCATGTTCTAATGCTAGCGCAAGTCTAGTTGCTCCTACAGGATATTCTTCATATCAATGGTATTATAATGGTGTAGCCATTTCAGGAGCTTCAACAAATTCATATACTGCTACTAATTCAGGTAATTATACTTATGCATCTATGATGCCGTGTGGCTTAATTGCACAATCGGCTCCCTTAAATGTAATAATAAGCAAAAAAGATTGGAATGGTTCTGTGAGTAATGACTGGAACGATGCTAATAACTGGTCTCCAGCTGTTTTACCTACTAGCACTGACATTGTGACAATACTCTCTAATACATATAATAATTACCCAATAATATCTGGATCGAATTATACTGGTTGGGCATGTAATGTTACAGTAAAAAGTGGCGCTTCTTTAACTGTAAAATCAAATAATACGATTACGGTCACTAATTGGGTAAATGTTGAAACAGGAGCTACTTTTCTTGTTGAAAGTAATGCTAGTTTGGTTCAAGTTAATGATGTTATTAACACAGGAAATATAACTTACAAACGAGACGCTACAGTTCGTTCATTTGATTATGTTTATTATTCTTCTCCAGTTGCAAATTTTAATATTAATAATTTATCTACTTCATTAACAACTGGTCCAAAGTATATATGGAATCCTACTGTTCCGAATCCTAATAATGGTCTAGGTAATTGGCAAAATTTATCAAGCAACATTATGAATATTGGTCAAGGATATATTGTAAGAGGACCAAGTAGCTTTGGAAATACAACTGCTTCAACATTCACATCAACGTTTATTGGAGTACCTAATAATGGTACTATAACCGTTCCCGTTAGTAGAGGAAGTTATATAGGTTCACCTTACAATGGTACTAATGGAACTGAAATCAATAATTTAAGTGATAATTTTAATTTAGTTGGAAATCCTTATCCATCTTCAATACGTGCGAGTCAGTTTTTATTGAATAATAATAATGTTATTTTAGGAAATGTAAGTTTGTGGACTCACCAAATGTTGCCATCAAATTTAGTAACAAATCCTTTTTATCAAAGCTTTGGTTATAACTATACCCCAAATGATTATTATACTTTTAATTTCACAGGTACCTCATGTTGTCCAGCAGCAAGTTCTGATTTATTTATTGGTGCGGGTCAAGGTTTTTTTGTAAGAATGATAGACGGTCCTGCTGTCACTTCAAATATTACATTCAATAATGGATTAAGAAATAATAGTTATACAAATAGTACTTTTTTTAAATCGAATTCAAATTATAGTAATAATACTGTAATTGATGTTAATAATATTGAGCGACATAGATTCTGGTTAGATATTGTTGATACCACAAATCAAGTTAATAATAGAGCTTTGATAGGTTATATTGATGGAGCATCTATGGATGTTGATAATTTTTTTGATTCAGAAACAACAGCTATGAATCCAATAGGAATTTATTCTTTAGTAAACAATAGAAAATTTAATATACAAGGTAGAGCACTTCCTTTTGATAATTCAGATATAGTTCCAATAGGAATTAATTTAACAACTACTGGAAACTTTAGCATTGCTATAGCTGCAGTAGATGGGTTGTTTGAAAATCAAACTATTTATTTAGTTGATAACCAATTAAGTATTGTTCATGATTTAAAAGAAAGTCCATATAATTTTAGTTCAAATAATGGAATGCTAAATGATAGATTTAAAATTGTATATAGAAATGATTATTTGTCAAATTCTGAACTTGATTACCATAATGAAATTCAAGTAATTGAAAATAGTACAGTGATTATAAAATCAACAATTAAAAAAATAACATCAGTCTGCGTATATGATGTTTTAGGAAGAAAAATTGTAAATTACAATTCTGTAGATGCTAATGAAATTAGTTTAAAAGAAATCAAGAAAAATAATGAATCTTTGTTTTTACAGATTAATTTAGAAGATGGAACTATAACAAACAAAAAAATAATTTTTTAGCATATTTTTATTATCTTTATTAAATGCATTAAATTTTTAGCATCACTTCTTCTTTTATAGTTCTAGTTTAAGTAAAAATGTATATATTGATGTTTTTAAATTATGCTTTATTTTATTTATTA
>CAISUR010000095.1 GCA_903888655.1 uncultured Bacteroidota bacterium
ACTATCAATGGGGTAGCACATACCATTACACTATAAAAAAATTTGATTTATATAAAAGGGAAAAAACACTTCAAGAAATTGAGGTGTTTTTTTATGACTTATTCGCCAATTGACCGCATGCCGCATCAATATCTTTTCCTCTACTGCGACGCACTTTAGCCACAATATCGTTTTTAGTTAATTCTTTAATATACAAATTAATGGCTTCATCAGAGGCTTGTTGAAATTCACCATCATCAATAGGGTTGTATTCAATTAAATTGACTTTGCACGGCACGTATTTGCAAAATTTCACTAAAGCATCAACCGCTTCTTTGGTATCGTTTATGCCTCCCCACACGACATATTCATAGGTGATTTTGCTTTTGGTTTTTCGATACCAATATTCTAGCGATTCTCTCAAATCAGCTAATGGAAAGCTTTTACTAAATGGCATAATGCGTGCTCTAACCTCATCAATAGCCGAATGTAACGAAACGGCTAATTTGAATTTAACCTCATCATCGGCCATTTTCTTAATCATTTTGGGAATACCCGATGTAGAAACGGTAATTCGTTTGGGTGACATACCTAAACCTTCTTCTGAAGTAATTCTATCAATGGCCTTGATGACATTGTTATAGTTCATCAATGGCTCACCCATTCCCATAAAAACAATATTGGAAAGCGGTCGATTATGATACAATTTACTTTCATTATCAATGGCTAAAACTTGGTCGTAGATTTCGCCAGGTTCTAAATTTCGCATGCGTTTTAATCTGGCCGTAGCACAAAAATTGCAATCTAAACTACATCCGACTTGCGATGAAACGCAAGCTGTGGTTCGAGTATTGGTAGGAATCAAAACACTTTCTACCACCAATCCGTCATGCAATCGAACAGCATTCTTTACCGTTCCATCTTCACTTCGTTGCATTTGATCTACTTTAATGTGATTGATGACATAATGATCTTCAAGCATCACTCGAGTTTCTTTAGAAAGATTGGTCATGTCCTCAAAACTGTGAGCACCTTTACTCCATAACCATTCGTACACCTGATTACCTCGAAATGCTTTATCTCCATTGGAAACAAAAAATTCTCGAAGTTGGTCTTTACTTAGGGCGCGAATGTCTTTTTTCTCCATCATGAGGCAAAGGTAAAACAAATTGTTGACTTGGTTATTTGCGCATCTTGATAGAATGATTTACTTTTAAAATTTATTTTGAGAATATGAAAAAAATAATCTGTCTTTTGGTTATTTGCTTTTTTATAAGTTGTAAATCATCTGAGAAAACTAATGGCTTTTTGGAACACGACCGTACTTGTAGAAAATATGATACCGCTAGTAATGTTACTTTTGTTCACAATAGCTTCGAGCCAATATTAAAAGTTGCAGGAAAGTGGCGAGAACTTTCGATGAATTCAAAATTTTATAATAGATCACCAAAAATAGTATGCATATCAAATGAAGAGAACGCAATACTATACCTCAGTCAATATAAAATACCTAGTTGCAAAATCTGTGAACAAAACAGAAAAAATCATCCCGAAGGAGAAGGCTCCATCTTAGATCATCATTATTTAACAGGAAATTATTTAACCTCCGTCCTTAAAAGAAGAATCATTTTTTGGAGAGATTTCGAAAAGTATACCATCAATTTATTAGATACTGATGAGGAAAATTATGCATTATATTCGCTTTCTAGACCAGAGGAGCAAAAGTGTGTTCTTTTGGGAATAAAAAATCAAATATATTATGAATTCACTTTGATTGAATCTAATTTGGATAATAAATCTAAATCGAAAATTCTGTCAGACTCCTTTAAATTAAATTAAACATGCACTTTATATCCGAAGAATTAGAAGAATACGTAGCAGAACATTCTCAAGCCGAACCTGAATTATTGATAAAATTATTTAAAGAAACGCATCAAAAAATTTTACAACCCAGAATGTTGAGTGGGCATTTTCAAGGACGCGTCTTGAGTATACTCTCTAAAATCATTCATCCGAAACACATTCTGGAAATTGGTACGTATACTGGTTATGCTGCTTTATGTTTAGCAGAGGGTTTACAAAAAGAAGGTACTTTAGACACCATTGATATCAAAGAAGAATTGGTTTCCATTCAGCAAAAATACTTTGATTTATCCCCTTGGAAAAATCAAATTACGGCTCATTTGGGTGATGCTTTAACAATTATTCCGACTTTACATAAAAAATATGATTTAGTGTTTATTGATGCTGATAAGGAAAATTATATCAATTATTTTAATATGGTCGTACCATTGATGAATAAAGGCGGGATTATTCTTTCTGACAATGTACTTTGGAGCGGAAAAGTTTTAGAGGCATTAAATCCGAAAGATCAGAGTACGAAAATATTATTGGAATACAATCAAATGGTGAATAACGATCCCAGAGTGGAAACCGTATTATTACCTATTCGTGATGGATTAACAGTAACTAGAGTCCTTTAACCCCTATTTTGTCATTCTAAACAAGTGAAAACAGAAAAAGAAAAAATGGTAGCTGGCGAAATGTATTTTGCCAATGATAAAATACTAATCGAAGAACGTCTTCGTGCTAAGAAACTACTTCACAAGATCAACGTCACCGAATATGTAATGAATAGTAATTCTCGAAACATTCTTCGAGAGTTATTACCCAATGCCCATAAAAGACTTTACATAGAACCCCCTTTTCATTGTGATTATGGATATAACATTCATTTGGGAGAGCAGGTATATTTCAATGTTAATTGTGTGATTTTAGACGCAACGATGGTAAAAATTGGCAGTAATGTCTTTTTCGGTCCAAATGTTCAGATCTACACCGCCTCACATCCATTGAATTTCAAGGAAAGGCAAAAATATTCTATTGCCAAACCAATTACAATAGGGAATGAGTGTTGGATTGGAGGGAATACTGTGATTTGTCCCGGAGTTACTATTGGAAATGGAGTTACTATTGGTGCCGGAAGTGTTGTAACCAAAGACATTCCAGATAATTCAATTGCGGTTGGAAACCCAGCGAAAGTGATTCGAGAGTTAAACAAATAAAAAATATCAAATGAACCAAGCCATTTGAGTCTTTTATTACTGACTATATTTTTTTATAAAACCGCTTCTTTAATGCGTTTCATAGCTTCGGTCAATAATGCTTCGCTCGTAGCATAAGAAAAACGAATGCAATTTGGATTTCCAAAAGCATCTCCCGTTACTGTGGCTACATTAGCTTCAGATAACAAATACATTGAAAAATCATCGGCATTATTGATTAGCTTTCCTCTCAAAGTCTTCCCGAAATAGTAAGATACATCTGGAAAAACATAAAATGCACCTTCAGGAATATTTAGTTTAAATCCGGGAATTTCTTTTACCAATCCGACTACTAAGTCTCTACGATTGTGAAACGCATCAACCATATATTTTAATACGCTAGGATCAGCATCGACAGCAGTTATTGTAGCTCTCTGCGCAATTGAATTTGCTCCAGATGTCACTTGTCCCTGCATTTTAGTACAGGCTTTTGCAATAACTTCGGAAGCACCAATATAACCAATTCTCCATCCTGTCATAGCAAATGCTTTTGCAACTCCATTAACGGTAATTGTTCGATCAAACATACCCTCAATAGAAGCAATACTACAAAAGGTTCCAGAGAAATTAATGTGTTCATATATTTCATCTGCAACAACATAGATATTGTCGTGTTTTAGAATGACATTTGATAATGCAGTCAATTCCTCACGATTATATACGGAGCCACTCGGATTACAAGGAGAACTATACCAAATCATTTTTGTTTTTGGAGTAATAGCTTTTTCTAATTGCTCGGCTGTGATTTTAAAGTCTGTTTCCACAGAAGTAGGAACTTCAACAGGAATACCGCCGGCTATTTTAATAATTTCATAGTACGAAACCCAGTATGGAGCAGGAAGAATGACCTCATCGCCTGGATTAATCATACATTGAGCAATGTTGTACAACGATTGTTTTGCTCCAGTAGAAACTACTATGTTTGCAGGTTTATATTCTAAATTATTATCACGCTTGAATTTTCTACAAATGGCTTCTTTCAATTCCATATACCCATCAACAGGTGAATAAGTAGAATAGTTTTCATCAATTGCTTTTTTGGCAGCTTCTTTGATGAAATCAGGCGTATTAAAATCGGGTTCACCCAAACTTAAGCTTATAATATCTTTTCCTTGCGCCTTTAATTCTCTTGCTAATGCTGCCATAGCAAGCGTTTGTGAGGTAGTTAAATTATTAATTCTATCGGATAATGGGTTGTTCATTGTGGTGGTTGTTTATTGAAATATTGATATAAATATAAACCATTAAGCTATTAAGAAAATTAAGTTTAGCTTAATGAACCTCAATAGCTTAATGGTTTAAAAAATCTTCATTATAAAATTATTATGATAATTGTGGCTGTCTTCCTAAATCTCTTAAATGGGTAAAGTGCGAATAAATTGCTGCTCTTGTAGTCTTGAACTCATAATAAGGAAGGTTACATTCCTTAGCTGTTTCTTTTACAAATTCAGCAATTTTATTATAGTGAATGTGACTAATATTCGGGAAAATATGATGTTCAATTTGATGGTTTAATCCGCCAGTATAATAATTTACCAACCAGTTTTTTGGCGCAAAATTAGCAGTGGTGTATAACTGATGAATGGCCCAAGTATTTTCGATTTCACCTTCATGATTTGGAATAGGATTTTCGGTTTCATTAACTACATGTGCTAATTGAAAAACTACGCTCAAAATAACTCCTGCGGTGTAATGCATCACAAAAAACCCCAGTAGTACTTTCCACCAAGTTATTCCTAAAACCATTGGAAGTACCAACCATATTGTAAAGTAAATTACTTTGGTAATTACTAAAGTCGTCCAACGAACTACTGGTTTTTTAAATTCTCCGTAGGATAAATTTCTTTTCAGATAACGTTTCATTTGAAGAAAATCAGTAGTAATAGCCCAATTAAACGTCAATAATCCATACAGAAAAACCGAATAATATTGTTGGAATTTATGATGTTTATACCATTTAGCTTCTTTCGTAAAACGTAAAACTCTTCCTGCTTCTAAATCTTCATCGTAACCAAGAATGTTGGTATACGTATGATGTAAAACATTGTGTTGTACTTGCCAGTTGTAAACATTCCCAGCTAAGATGTAGATGCTTCCTCCCATAAATTTGTTTACCCACGATTTGCTAGAATAGGCGCCATGATTACCATCATGCATCACATTCATTCCAACGCCCGCCATGCCAACACCAATTATAACATTTAGCAACAGATACGTCCAAAAAGGCATATTCATTGCCAAAAGAAAAAAGTAAGGTGTTAAAAAGATAGTAAACATTACAATTGCCTTCAAGTGTAATTTCCAGTTACCCGTTTTATCAATATTGTTTTCTTTGAAGTAATCATTTACTCTTTTATTAAGAGTTCTAAAAAATTTAAGATTGTCGCTTTTAGAAAAGACAGGTGCATTGGTATTCATAAAATTTTTCTTAAGAAGTAACAAAGGTAACTATTATAATTTTTTTATGAATTAAAACAAAACATAATTATTAACTAAAAGTAGTATTTTTGTTGAAAATTCAATTTATGGAAGAAATTCTAAAGCAATTTCCAAATCTTACTGATAATCAGATAGAACAATTCAAGAGTTTACAAAACTTATATGAGGATTGGAACTCCAAAATAAACGTAATTTCGCGAAAAGATATTGACGAATTATATACCCGACACGTATTACATTCATTGGCAATTGCTAAAATTCAGAAATTTGAGCCTGGAACTTATGTTTTAGATATTGGAACTGGTGGCGGATTTCCCGGAATTCCGTTGGCAATATTATTTCCAGAAACTCGATTTTATTTAATTGATGTTATTTTAAAAAAAATAAATGTCGTTAAAGTAATTGCAGAAAGTTTAGCATTGCAAAACGTAAAAGCAGAACAAATTCGAGCCGAGAATGTAAAAGGCGATTATGATTTTATTGTGAGTCGTGCGGTAACCAACATGCCCGATTTTGTATCATGGATAAAAGATAAAATTAAAAAAAC
>CAISUR010000096.1 GCA_903888655.1 uncultured Bacteroidota bacterium
GCTTTTTTCATCTTATACTGTTATTGGATTTAATTTTGATAAGTTAGAAGAATATGATAATGCTTTAAAATATTATCAATTAGCAAATAACATTTTGATTGTTTTAAAAAAAAACGATGCTGATTTTGATAAAAAAAATGATTATTCTGTGTCCTCTGCACTAAACTTATCTAATGTTTATGTTAAACTAGGTCAGTACAAAAAAGCTATTCAAGAATTGAATGGAGTAAACACAAAATTTTTGAAATTAAATTATTCTAATGATTATGCCTCAATAATTGGTAATAGAGGTTATACTAAAATGAAAAGTGGTGATTTAAAGGGTTGTATTTCTTTATTTAGAGAATCGCTACAATTAGCTAAAAAAGGAAATTTTCAAAATATTATGCTATATCAGTATTTAAATTTTGGAGAATATTATCTCGTTACAAAAAACAATATTGAATCGACTCGTTATTTAAAAGAATCTTTGCGTCTTGCACAAAAAATCAAAGCAACTGATGAAATTAAGATTGCTTTACGATTTTTGGCACAAGCCGACCCTAAAAATGGTGTTTATTATGATGAACGTTATATTGCTGTAAATGATAGTTTGAATAAATTACAACGTAAGAGTAGGGATAAATTTGCTCGAATTGAATACGAAACTTCTGTAGTTGAGGATGCCAATAAAGTTTTGACCAAGAAAAATTTGTATTTACTAGTTGGTTCTTTGTTTTTTATTTTAGTATTGGCAGGTGCATTAATTTATAGGTACATAAAAAGTCAAAAAAATGAAATTGCTTATCGAAAGCAGCAACAAAATGCCGAGGAAGAGATTTTTGAGTTGTTAAAAGACTATCAGATTAAATTGAGTGAGGCAAAAGAAAAGGAACAGAATCGGATTTCAAAAGAGTTGCATGATAGTGTGATGAACAAATTATATGGTGTTCGATTGCAATTGGGAATTTTGAATGATAGTAATGTAAAAGAGGTTAAGGAAAAACGTCTTGATTATGTTGATGCGTTACAAGAAATTGAACAGGAAATTAGAATTATCTCTCATGATTTGCATACAGATGTCATTGCTGCTCATTTTGATTATGTTAGTTTGTTGTCTAGTTTGACTTTGCAGCATGATGGCATTGGAGGTACTCGTTTTACTTTTAGTAGTGATGCCACTATTGATTGGGATGCGGAAAGTAGTTTGGTTAAAATTACTATTTATAGAATTGTTCAAGAAGCATTGTCTAATGTCATCAAATATGCTGGGGCAAATCAATGTGAAGTTAAAATTTCGTTGAAAAAGAATGGAGGACTTCGTTTGGTCATAGCAGATGATGGTAAGGGCTTTGATGCTAAAAATAGTACTAACAAAGGTATTGGTTTAAAAAACATGAAGGAACGTGCTAAAACTATTGATGCAACTTTTTCATTTACAAGTGTTGTTGGAAAAGGAACTAGCATAACGGTTATATTTGGAAGTAACGTATAAATCAGAGTAAACAATAACTTTAATTTAATCCCCTTTAAATAAAGAAGAAAACACCTAAATTATTCTTTAAAATCTATACTAATATCGTTTTTTGCTTTGAGTTTATTTTGTATAGGTACTCTATATATTCAGGGAGCTCAATCAGACTTAAAAGACCAAGAGTTGCATCGGGTAATTGGAGAAAATTAATATTCTTGATGTGTTTTTTAAACGCTATTTCGCCGATTACCTGCATTACTAAATATTTTAAATCAATTTCTATTTCGTGAAAATCTTTGATTCTATCGTGGACAGGTATATAGACATTAATTTTTAGTTGTTTGGACGTAATGTTGTAATCCATTAAAGCCATATAAATTTGGCTAATTTTTATTTTATAATTTTTGAAAATATAGGATTTGTCTTTGCCTTCAAGGTAAGGTTTTTTGTTAAGAATTGGCTTTATGAATGCCTGTGCCATGAAATATTGCAACTTTGGAGCTTGGTCTTCTAAAGCTATGATTTTCGGAAATAGTTTTTGGTGGCCATCCGCAGTGAAAATGATGGTGTATTTTTCTTGGTTGTTTGATGGACTAATGATTATAAAACTGATTTTTTTTGAAATGTATTGATAATTTCTGTTGAGGTGGAGGAATACTTCTTTGGTTTTTATTCCTGATGCTACAGCATTTTTGATTGCTTCTTCGTTGTCTTGGAACCAGGTCCAGAATGAGGTTATTTGTTTCATGGAGGAGGGTTTAAAAGTTTAAGAGTTTATAGGTTTATAAGTTTATAGAATAGAATCTGAAACGAGTTCAGGTTGAAAGTTAGCGTTTGTCTTTAGTTATTGGGTTGAATGCAATAAGGTTCAGCATTTGTCTTAGTCGTGAGCGGACACGATTGCCATAAGCTGCTTCAATTTCAGAAGCGGAAAGGTTGGTCGTGATGTGGGTTTGGAATTTTTTGGTTGTGAAAATGTCATATCGGGATAATAGAATTTCTGCCATAACATTACATTCGTTGCCGAAGTATTTTAGGTTGTTTTCTGTTCCTAAATCGTCGAAGCAAATTGTTTTTACTTCTGACTGGTAGAGTTTGCCAATGCTGTATTTATGAATGATTTGGTAGCCGTCTTGGATGAATTCAAAGCTGATTTCTCGACAAGATTTTACAAAATATTTATGTTCGGTGGGTGTTATGTATTTCATCAAATTCATGAGTGATGTTTTTCCGCAGCCAATTGGACCGGATAGCAAAATTCCCTTATTAAGATTGATTCCGACTTGAATGCACGTTGGCTCGTCCTTTAAAAAATAAGCAATGAGTTTGTACACAATTGGGTAATCAGTTTCTATTATTTTGAAATGATTGCCGTATAGTTCGATGCCTTTTTGTTCTAGCCAATTGATTACTTCGGTGTAACTGTAGTGTGATTTTATATTTTCATTCATTGGGTTACTTTTTGCTCGCTAAAGCGATGTTTTTGGAACACTGATTAAACAGATTGAACGGATTTGAACGGATTTTTTAATTTTAACCACATAGAGACATAGATTTTATAGTTTCTTTGGATTGAGTTGAGGCGCTTCGCTTTGGATAGATTTCATAGTTTTGACCGCAAATTCTACAAAGATTTGAGTAAGGTTCGGCAAAGGATGAGATACTGAAACAAGAGAACCTGAAACGAGAGAACCTGAAACAAGTTCAGGTTAAACAAGTTCAGGTTAAAGCGGCTCTGAATAGTCTTTTTCTGTCGTTGTGTTGAGGTTTTTTGCTCGGTTGGACTGTTGTGTGTTTTGAATAAAATTTTGTGCGTTAATCATCCAATTTTGTGCTGCAGCTTTCCAATTAACCATTACCGCCTTCCCTCCTACTAGCCATCCCACACTTGAAAAGTAATTGAAGAATTTTTGCGCTTCAATTTCTGGTAAGTTGTTTTCTTGGAAATAGGTTTTAACTTGTTCGATTGTTGGCTTCTCGACTTCGACCGAAATGTCAAATCCATTATTCTCAACTGTCTTTTTTTTACGCAACTTTTTTTCTTTTTGAGTTGCCTCGACTGCGCTCGGCATGACAACATCATATTTAAACATTTCTTCTTTTTCTTTTTTCGCGGAACTTTTTTCTTTTTCTTCAGTTTCATTTTTCAAATGCTTCGCCAGTTCGAGCATAGCTCTCGTGTCTGAATTATTTATTTCTTCAAAATTTTTTGCTTGCTTTTCCAAGTTTGAAATGTTTTTTTTGTTTAAATTGTTTGTATTGTTTATATAGTTTATAGAAGGTACTAATGCTTGTTCAGTACCAGTCCCACTACTAGTACAAGACTTGTTCAAAGCTTGTTCATTAACAAGTTCAAAAACAAGTTCATTTTTTGGTTCTCTTTCTGATTTAAGAGCTGGCTTTAAATCATCAGAAAAGTTGAATAAAATGACGTGACTCCCTTTGAATGGATTGAAGGATGGTTCATAATTTATATACCCTTGGCTATGCAAATTTTTTAGACACTTATGATAGGTTGCTTTAGAACTGATTTTACTTATTCGCATTACCTCATCACGATTGATACTAATTGGGTTTTTGAATCGGTTGCAGTTCCAGAATTGGAATAAGGCTATGTAGAGACTGACGTGCGTTGGATTGAGGGTTTTGTCGATGGCTACTTTTTCGAAGAAGCCAGTTAGGTGTTTTATGTAGTTCATTTTTTTAGTGGTTAGTCTTTAGTAATTAGTCCTTAGTGATTAGTCCTCAGCCCTTTGTACTTTGGGAGTAGTTAAGAATAATCGCATAAAGCGCGAGGTTTACATAGAAAACTTACTTGAAGAGCGTTGGTAAAGCATTTATCTTGTTGTTGTTTAGGAGTTTTTCAATAGCAGAATTATCGTAGTACATAATTCCCCCTATTTTGGTGTAGGTGAGTGTTCCTTTGATGCGGAGATTTTGTAAAGTACCAGAAGAAATGTTTAAAAGTTTGCGGACTTCATTGGATTTGAGCCACTGCTTGGTTTGTTGTGGTTTGGATTGAAGGATTTCTTTTAAATCATTCACAAGAAGACTTCTGAATTCATTTAGGTCTTCCCGGGTGATTAATTGCTCGCGATACATTCGATTGTTATTCGCAGAGTTCGCTAACCTGTCGGTTTCAATTGCCATAATAAAGGTTTTAAATTGTTTATTGGGCAAATTGAAGTAATAAAACAATATCAAACCAGTTGTGGGGGTTGTGCAACCCCCCACAACCCCCTAGTAAAATCAATACTTGACGTTCAAAATATTTTTTGTAGTACTATGATTTATTCTAAAATGAATATGTAATCTTCTAAAAAAGTGGAGATAAAAAGAATTGTTTTGGTTAGATTTAGCATCTCTATTATTTTAGTTCGAATAACTTTTTTGGTCGTTTCTTCAATATTATAGAATTTGCTATTGATACTATCTGCTGATATATTATCTCTAAATTGCGTTTTGAAATTATCTGCAATAAACCGGAAAACCTCTCTTTGGTTTTGATGTTTGATAATCCCCGACTGCATCATTAATCCGAAAAAGTAACTTATTTGAGCTACTGAAAATTCGAGTTGAAGTTTGTTTTTCGCTTTGTCAGATGATACAGCTGGAGTGATTAAAACCGTTTCTTTTTTTGATTTTAGATATCTTTTTTCATCCTGCAACCATTGTACCATTTTTGACTTAATTAATGGCAATTTGTAATGAAGGCGATGCTCTATTTTGGAGTGCAATTGATTGAACCTTTTAATTTGAAAATTGATTAGTTCAATTTTCTCATTATCATTAAGAGCGTCGTCAATATGAAGTGTGATTTTTGATCGGAAGTACACTATCATTTCCGTGGCATTAAAATTATATTCCAGGAGCCAATCTTCTAATTGAGTTTGAGTAAGCTCTTTATTTTGCGACAATAGTTCATTATAAGTTACTGTTATAAATTTTGATAAAAAATGAAATTGACTAACTGTTACATTGTCATCAATATTGGGATTACTTATTTTAATTAATGCCTTGTTTATGATTTTAAATAAATCTGAGCTAATTTTTGAGCTAATAAGAACTTTTAAAAGGATATTGATTTTTGGCACGATATTTTTTTCATCACCATTGATTGTCTGATATGATACATAGGCTTGGGGTAATAAAAATTTTGAATAATCTTTCTCGATGAATCGGCTTATTTTATCGAGATTTATAAATAATGATTTA
>CAISUR010000097.1 GCA_903888655.1 uncultured Bacteroidota bacterium
AATCCATTGATATCTAAAAGCCCATTTCCATTGGATGGAATATTTTTTTAGATGTGTTTTTTTTGAAAATTCTTCTAATTCTTCTTTTTTAAATCCTCTTAAAATAGAAACTAAACCATCTTCTTTCGACATTTTATTTAATCTAAACACAAAACATAAAACTTGAAATAGTCTATAAGCAAGAGCACTTCGTTGCAAATCATTAATTACAATTCCGATATTTGCGTTTTCATAAAAAACGGATACTAATTTAATAATTTCAGCGTCTTTAAAATGATGTAACGTCAAAGTGCATAATACAATGTCATATTTTAGAGCAGTGAATTTATCTTCAAAAATATCTTCACATTGATACGTTATATTTTGATATGGTTTGGATAATTCTTCAGCATGATTGATAGTAAATGGATTAGCATCAACCCCTATTAATTTAAAATTCAAATTATTCTTTGAAGCATAATCGGCTAATGCTCGTAACATATCACCATTTCCGCAACCAATATCAACAATAGTAATCTCTTTTTTTATAGAGACTTGATTGATTAAACTTTGAACGCCTTGTAAAGTTAGTTTGTTTCCGCCTAAAAGCTGATTTATTTTTGCGATTTTATCTAAAGCATCCCGAAGAATTTCACCTTCAAGGGTAAAATCATCCATGATTTCGGCAGCATCAGTACGGAATTTAGTATTTAGATACATTAATTTTAAGTTTATTTGTATTGCAATTGGTATTGAAATTGATTTTTAAAAAGGTTTTCCGTGTGTTTTCTTAATTATGGTGTTTAGCAAAAATGGAAATACAATCAATAAAAGCATTAATGTTCTTGAGAGCTTTGGTTTTACTATTATTTTAGACAATAAACGTCCAAATTTTAAACGATTTTTAAAATTAAAATTCCATAATTTTATATATTTTTTTTCTAATTCTGCTCTGGTTTTTAATTCATTAGTAGCAAAAGAAATGAGTAATTCTGAAATTAATTTCGCACTGTGAATAGCCATCGCCATTCCGTTTCCACATAGCGGATGAATTAATCCAGCGGTATCTCCAATCATTACAATATGATTTTCTACTGCAAGTTTTTCTTCAAAAGAAATTTGACTAATCGTTAATGGCTTTTCAAAGAGCAATGTAGAATTTTCAAATATTTTATTCAATTGGGGATTTTGTTTTACTACGAGATTCTGAAAATCATTGATGTTTTTATATTCTTTAAATACTTGGTATTCTACCAAATAACAAATATTTATGATATCCTTTTCAACCTTAGAAACCCCGCAATAACCACCTTTAAAATTATGTAGTCCAACCAAATCATTAGGAAATTCACCTGAATAATGCCCCTTTACTGCCAACCAAGGCGATTTTTGTTTGATAAAATTTCTGTTTAACTTTAGATCAATATTGGATCGTTTTCCGAAAGCGCCGATGACAAAATCGGAGCTTAACATCGTTCCGTTGGAAGTTGTAATGGTAAATTTTTCTTTATCAAAAGTAACGTCATCTACTTCTTCTATTAGAATTTTGCAACCGTTTGCAATTGCTTTTTTGTATAGGTAAAAATCTAATTCATAGCGACTAATGCCAAATCCACCAAGCGGAAGTTTTGTATGTATTGAAGTTCCATTGGCAATTGAAAACTGAAGATCTGTAATAGTTGTAGGTTTTAAATCAGACAGTTGAATATCTAAGTCGTCAAAATAAGGAAGCACTTCATTAGAAATATACTCACCACAAACTTTATGTTTTGGGTAATCATTTTTTTCGATAATTGTTACAGAAATACCTTTTTTAGTAAGATGAATTCCGGCGGTCAAACCAGCCAAACCACCTCCAATAATAACTATTTCTATATCTTTCATGCTAGAGTAAATATAGTGAATAGATTTTATTTAATTGCCTTTAAATCTTGTTAAAAAATTAAAATGATGATAATGCCCTTTTTATTACTGATATTTAAATCTTTTGTTTTTAAATCGTATTTTTGAATTAAATTTAAATTTCATACATTTTAATGAACTTTCACGCTATCCAAAATAAAGTTACGTTACTTGTTATTGTTTTTTCAATTACTTGCTTTTCGCAAATAAAAAAATCATACACAGAACCTTATCGTCCACAATTTCATTTTTCGCCTCCTGCTAAGTGGATGAATGACCCCAACGGATTGGTGTATTATAATGGCAACTATCATCTTTTTTATCAATACTATCCCGACGGAATAGTTTGGGGACCTATGCATTGGGGACACGCGGTGAGTACTGATTTATTGCATTGGAACAACCTTCCCATCGCTTTATATCCAGATAAATTAGGTTGGATTTTTTCGGGTAGCATAATTATTGATAAAAATAACACTGCTGGTTTTGGAGAAAATGCCATGATTGCTTTATTCACCTATCATAATGATGAAATTTCGAAATCAGGAAAGAAAAATACCGAAAGTCAAGGAATAGCCTACAGCTTGGATGAAGGAAAAACGTGGACAAAATATAAAGAAAATCCAGTTTTGAATAATTCGGGAGAACAAGATTTTAGAGACCCTAAAGTATTTTGGAATGAATTACTTAAAAAATGGACTATGGTTATGGCAGCAGGAGATAAAATTAAAATATGGTCTTCAGCCAATTTAAAACAATGGCAATTTGAAAGTGATTTCAAACCCACAAATGACATTAAAGATTTAGGTGTTTGGGAATGTCCTGATTTATTTCCAATAAAAGCTAGTTCGGGTGAGACCAAATGGGTGATGATTGTTAATCATGGCGATAAAGCTCCTAATGGTGGTTCGGGAACACGCTATTTTATTGGTGATTTTGACGGTAAAACTTTTACAAACACTCAAAATTCCATCTGGATGGATGGAGGTACTGATTTTTATGCCGCAACCTCCTACGCTAATGTTTCAGATAATAAGAGAATTATTCTTGGATGGATGAGCAATTGGCAATATGCTACTAAAGTTCCAACAGAGGTATGGCGTAATGCGATGACCTTGCCTCGAGAATTACTATTAGATAAAGATAAAAATGGATATTTTCTCTATCAAAAAATGATTACGAGCTACGATTCCTTACTTAAACCACTATTTCAACAAGAAAAAGTTGTTTTACCATTTGAAAAAACAAATATCGATTTGTCTCAAACTGAAGTTTCATTTGGAGTTGAAAAACCTACTGACATCATAGTGTCGTTTTCCAATTCTAAAGGAGAAGTATTTTCAATAACTATATTTAACAATCAATTGATTACGGACAGGAGAAGTTCTGGTAATGTAGCGTTTAGTGATATTTTTGCATTAAAAGCACAAGTCATGCCATTAAAAGATAAGATCACATCATTGCACCTTATCATCGATAAATCTTCCGTTGAAATATTATTAAATAATGGAAAATACTCGATGACGAACCTAATGTTTCCCACTGAGGATTACACTAATTTGAATATTATTACTAAAGATAATACACCAATAACCAATCTAAAGTTAAATACTATAGCTAGAGTTTGGGATATCCAAAATTAAAATTAAATTTTTAATGAATTTTCTACTGACTTGTGCTCTGTTTTAAATTTAACAAGACACTGTACTACTGTATTTTACTATTTTTCAAATATTTTAAAGCAAGGTACTACTGCCATCAGCTATGTTTTAAATATTTTAAGGTAAGGTACTACCGCCCTCAGCTATGTTTTAAATATTTTAAGGTAAGGTACTACCGCCCTGTGTTGTTTTTTTAAATTCAACAAGACACCGTACTACTGCACTCTGCTGTGTTTTAAATTCAACAAGACAGAGTACTACTGTGCTTTGCGATGTTTTATATATGTTAAGAAAAAAAAGTGTTTATGAATTAACAAAACTCTTCTAAAAAACTACTGAAAAAATGAATAATTATTAAAGATACCCATTATATTTTCTTATGAACCACTCTGCTCCTAGCGCAGTTGCTATTAGGATTAACAACCAATACCAATCAATTAAAGGAGTTTTCTTAACGATAGTTTTTTGAATGGTTTTGTAGTCTTGATTTTTCAACAAACTTTTTATTAATTCGTCTACTTGATTGGGCACAAAAACGGACCCTTTGGTTTGATTAGCCAACTGTTTTAGTTTAGCA
>CAISUR010000098.1 GCA_903888655.1 uncultured Bacteroidota bacterium
CTTATCTAAATACATTACTTGTTCAATTGGTGCATCAAAACCAGTCAATAAACGATCACAAACACAAATAATTCCTATTCCTGTTTCAGGTTTTTTAAATTGACCTTCTTCATTCGAATAATCAAAATCTTTTTTGAAGTTGTTTTTGGCATCACCATCTATTGCTTCTTTTCTTGCTTTACTAATATATCCTGGTTCATTATTGCCAATACTTGATACAATAGCTGCTACCTTCAAAAATTCTAATTGAGTAATTCTTTCTTCATCTTTTTCCTCATCTGGTAATGCTTTTAATTCCTCTATTTTATTTTTAATAGCAATTTCAAGCTCGTATTTGTATCTCACTGCAGCAACTATACTTGAAGCTACTACTTGTGCTTTAAAGCCATTAACCAGAATGTCATTATAGAAATGTTCAATAATGTCTTTTGCAATTTCAGCAATGCGTTCTCTAGATTCTAAGTAAGCTATAAACGAACCATACCTACGTTGTATTTCTTCTTTTTCTGCCAAGGTTCGCATTTTGAACATATCTTCAAACTCTGCATCAAACTGCTCTTTATCATCTATTTTATCTTTTGAAACTTTTCCAATATATTTTATTTCAACCGTAGCTCTGTCGGCTACAGCTTTATCAAATTTGTAAAAATCAATCCAAGGTTCTCCATTAATATCTAATTTTCCACCAAAGCGCTCATGAGTTTTTATTTCATGTCTATCAGTAAGTAATGGCGTACCAGTAAAACCAACTCTTACTGCATTAGGAAATGCAGAAAATAAATTATCTCCCATGTCACCACCTTGTGTACGGTGTGCTTCATCAATTAAAAGCAAAATGCGTTCACTATTATTGATAGGTTCAAATTTTTCAAACTTAGGAATGATTCCTGCATCAATTAATGATTGTGCAGAAACATTATTTTCCACCAAAAACTTATGTATCATAACCATGTTTACATCACCTGTGTCATTACTAAGTTCATGTAGTTTGTTTCTTCTGTCAATAATGTGAATTGGCTCTCCTGTTAGTTCTGCTGTTTCTGAAAGTTGTTCTTCTAAATCTGTACGGTCAACAATGAAAATGATTTTTAAATCTTTTAGATCATCACAACTACGCAGTTTTCGAATAAGAAACACCATTGTTAAACTTTTACCACTTCCCTGTGTGTGCCACACCACACCTCCTTTTTCAAGAGAGGTAGTACCTTCTCTGTGATTTCGGATGATTTTACCTACTGCTCTGTATTGATTGTAACGAGCTACAATTTTGACTTCTACACCTTTCTTAATTTCCATAAAAATGGTGTAGTGTTTCAAAATGTCTATTAGGATTTCTTTGTTTAACATTCCTAATATCAAAACTTCTTGTCTTTCTTCGTTAGGAGGATAGGTAACTGTTTTATATTCTTCAGGAAATATGTCAACCCAATTATTATAAAAATCAAAGTCAGCATTTATAGTTCCGACTCTAGCTTCTTTACCATGTGTTATTATGCTAAATATGTTGTAATGGAATAATTTTTCTTCACCCTCTTTCATGCCATAATCATCATCACGAGTATTAGCATATCTAGTAACTTGCAAGAATGCATCACTTAAAGGTTCTGCTACATCAAAGTCTTTGGCTTCTATAACTACTATTGGTAAACCATTTAGAAATAAAACAATGTCTGGAATAATCCCTTGACGGCTTGCACCAGGAGTTAATAAACGAAATTGATTTATGGCGATGAATGAATTTTTATCCCATTTTTTAAAATCAACTAAACGAACTGTTGGGTCTTGTTCACCAGTAACTTCATTACGTGAAACACTTGTTCCTTTCAAAAGTAAGTTATGAATTTCTTTATTAGCTTCATGCAGACTTTTACCTGCAAAATTTTGAATCTCAAAAAGAATTTCTTCTAACTGTTTATTTGTTAACCATTCTACACCTTCAGCGGTTGTATTTATTTTTTTTATGGCTTTTTTAAACTCATTAGGAAGAAGCACTTGCTTGAAGTTATCACGCAAACTTTTAGCTGGATCTTGCGGAACTCCAATTCCTTGGTCTATAACCTGCCAATTTAATTGGCGAAGCTTTTCTAAAAAAGGTTTCTCAACATTTAAGTATTCTGCCATAATATTATTTTTTTAAAGTATTAACATTGA
>CAISUR010000099.1 GCA_903888655.1 uncultured Bacteroidota bacterium
GAATTTAACCTTTATTTTTTGCTGGCACGTAACATTTCTCTTTTTCCCGGAGCTCCAGGCAATTTTTCAACCATAAATCCACAATCTAACATTGCTTTTTTAATAGAACTTCGACAAGCGTAAGTCACTAAAATACCACCCGATTTAAGCGCTGCAAACATTTTCTTAAATATTTCGATTGACCATAATTCGGGTTGAACCCTAAATCCAAATGCATCAAAATAAATTAAATCAAATTGGTCAACATCGGCTATATCTTGAATGAACTGTTTTCGTTTAGTTAGTGAGAAATTTACAGAAATAATTTGCTTATCTTCCCACGGAGTCTGGTGCATTGCTTTAAAAACTTCCGATTGTTCAATTGCTCCTAATTGTGCTACATAATTCATTTTTAAAGCTTCCTCTAATAAAATTGGATAGGCCTCAATTCCAACATAGTCAATAGATTGATTTATTTTTTCAGCTTCTAAGAACGTAATAAAGGTATTTAATCCTGTACCAAAACCTATTTCTAAAATGGAAATGGGCTTTCCTTCAGTCAGAGTAAGTCCGTGTTTAATAAATACATGATAAGCCTCTTGAATAGCTCCATGTTTGGAATGATAACTTTCTTCCCAATCTGGTAGGTGAATGGTAGTTGAACCGTCTTTAGTTTGAATAATTTCTCTTTTCAAAATTTATTGAATGTACAATTTTTTAATTCTAGGAATTGGTCCGCCGCATTTTCCTTGATGACATGTAATACATGCATCCAATCCTTTATTAAAATTGACCATTGCATTTTTAGGATCTTCATAAATAAGTTTTTGAACTTCAATAAATTTTTCGGCATTGGCTTTAAAAAAATCATCATTATCACTAGGTGTCGTAAACTTAGCTGAATAAATTTTATTGAAAAATTCAGGAAACTTTCCTAAGGTATCACCTTTAACAATTTTATTCCTTATCACTTTGTTATAAGCGTACATTTGTTCCATTAATGTAGCCATTTCTGACATTTCATACATTTCGAATTTTTTTTCTTTGGAACACGAATTTCTTTCTTTGACATCACCTCTCTTTTCTTCTTTCTTTTGACAAGAAAAAAAAGTTACTACGACAAATATAGATAGAAGAAGCTTAATCATAAATAATTTATTTCTTAATTAGAACACCATCCGCAAGGAACGAATAGTTAGTTTCCGGAGCTACAATGCTATCGATCGATGCCTTTGATTTACCTGCGTCTTTAGCGTATTCTTTTAAATCTTCAATAGAGGTTACTTCAACAAATGCTTTTCCATTTACAATTGCTTCACTTTTGGCAGCATTTTTAGGAACAAAAAAACTATAATCTTTAAATTTTACAAAAGCTGTCTTTCCTTCACCTAAATCTAAAGTCATCCAACATCCTTTCTTTTGGCACACATCAGTGATTTTAGCACTTACTTTTAGATTCAATGTATCTTTTGGTTTTAATGTTTTGTACTTAGCTAAAAGTTCCGCACTACTAATAGTGCCTTCGGATGAGATACTATCTCCAAATTTAGCATAAGAAACTAAACTATCTTCTTTTTTAATTTCTCCTTTTTTTTGGCAGC
>CAISUR010000100.1 GCA_903888655.1 uncultured Bacteroidota bacterium
ATTTTGTCGCCCCCACTTTCGTCTTGCACATACCCCACAAAACGCATCATCAGGGCATAGTGTTTCTTCTCCTGAAGATTCATTTTAGTTATAAGGCTATGGTCTTTGTCTAATGCTAGCAAATAGGTAGATTCCAGCAGGTTTACAGATGCTGTAATGGTCGCAATAGAGGGCGATGGATTCGGGAAATCAACATTATCAATAGTATGATTGATGATATTCCTTGTTTTTGTTATTTGCTCAGGAATGTTAAGATCCTTAAAGTTTAATGCTGCAATAGACATAATCGCAATTTTAATGTTATGACGGATAAGATAAATTCATTTTCTCCAATTTAATTCATTTCATCAATTTGATATTATCCTTTTCCTACAAAGCTAACCATAAACCCACCAAAATCATTCAAAATAGTTCAAAATAGGTATCGTTCTGCAAAAATCCCGCACGGGATTAATGCGGATTGGGATCAACTTGTACCTAATTGATACAGCTTTTCACTAATCATGTTCATTATCTGTGCAAATAGGTACCTATTAGGGACTACTTTGTTTGCTTTTGCCCAAATGATTACTATCTCTTAGCTTAATTGATACCAGTTTTGCCCTAAACAAGCTAGTTTTTCATCAAAGATGAACAACAATGCATAAATCATTAACTAATCTGCATTAATCCCGTGCGGGATTTTCGCAGATTAGTTAGCTTTTTGATTGCTAGATGACATATACAGCAAGGGTACTATGATAAATGTAATGATTAGTAAAGGCGGATGTTCAAAATAAGTTGTTCTTTAATAAACCTATTCTACAATTGCAAACGTCCTTACGCAGTTTGGTTCAAGCCCAACAAAGCAATCTTGTTTTATTGCTTAGTCTGCTTTGTTTCAATAAACCAACCGCCATGACGTTCACAATTTTCGAAGAAGTCTAGTGTCATCCCGTTACACACCTAACGAGCTAGCTGTGTAATTTTTTGCCGTTGTTGGTTCTTTACCAACAATATATAAAAGTAGCGTCAGGATTTTTATGTAAGAATAACTACCATATTACAATTACCCTTATTGATTGTAGTTGGTGAGGAGAACCAACGACGGAAAAAAAAGTTATTTCCAAAAAAATATAAATCCATTAGGGGTTGCAAATATTATTTGCGTAGTGATAGTTGAAGTATATATCGGTCTTTGAAATTTTAACGAATTAAAAAATGCTCAATCAGGAAAAGTAAATTTTTATTGATCCCAATGCTTTATCAAACTTTAAAGTAAAACCTCTATTTCGCTGTCTCTCCTTTGCTATGGACCTACTTTGATCATTCAGATACAAGAAACACCATACTGATAGAAATTTGATGGAGAGTGCATAAAACTTGTCTTTTCAGTATATTTATCAACATAAAAAAACACATAAAATAATTTTTTTTTGGAAAAACGTTTTAGTATCAAAAATTCACTGTACTTTTATCGCCGGAAAAAACCTATTCGGTAATGATTTTTTTGACATATAGAATTAAATGGCGATTGAAAATTACCAAATTTGTTTAAATATAAATGATTGTGCGCTATTGAAATTTCTTCTCTTGGATTGCTTGAAGGTTTCAGTTTAAAATTAAAGGTTACTTTTTCAGATGAACAAAATTTACTTCTTACAACAGTTAGTTATTTCTCTCACTAGTTTTCTAAAACGGTTTAGCGAATTAGTGGGATTCTCTATTGTTTTTAAAACAAACAAACGGGGTAATATTATATTGTCAAATACAACAATAAGTTACGCAAGCATGAAGCCTATATGGGCAACTGCTTGCTTTGTTG
>CAISUR010000101.1 GCA_903888655.1 uncultured Bacteroidota bacterium
AGCAAAGCAACCGGAAGTATTGAAACTTTCAAACGTCCAACCAATAAACATAGAATGTAATGTTAGTAACTCCAGAAGATTTAAAAACCGAATTATACCCAGAGATTGTAGACTTCATTACAAGAAGCGATACTAATGAGGTCATTTCACAAATAAAAGCAGCAGAGGATTTTTGTAAATCATACCTGTTTAAATATGATTTAAAAGCTCTTTTTGGCGATGATAATGTCGAACCAGTTGTTGCTCCAACTATTGTAGATAACAATTTGAAAAAGGCGGTTAAAATCATTGCCTCATATTGGCTGGTAAGAAAGGCTAACCCAAACATATCGGTAGATTTATTTAGAGAAGATTATCAATTGATGATTGGAACAAAGTCGGAACCTGGTTGGCTGTTTGACATCAAAGAGGGAAATGTCAATCCAAACTGGCCTTACAAACTTGATGATGCTACCACACCGGGTATTGACGAAAGTGTCATTAATAACGGCGTTGATTGGAGTTCTAACCCTAAACGCACTCAAAGATTTTAACTATGGAAAAAAATAATAAAACATCTCAAGAACCTGAATTGGTCAAAGTTCCAAATCTTATCATTAACGACCTTACGGTTATTGCTCCTAATAGAAATGCCAAAGATATTGGCACGTTAAAAGAAGGTGTTATTTTTGCCGAAAACGTGTACTATCCTAATCGAGTTCAGTTGTATGACTTGTATCACGATGTGCTTTCTATGGATGGTTACCTAACGGGTATCGTTCAAAAAAGAATTGATAACGTACTTAATAAATCATTAAAGTTTATTGAGAACTCTGGGAAGGTAGGCGATGATAATACCAAAATGATTTCGGGCGCAAAAGGGCGGTTTATTATTACAAAAATATTAGAAAGCATCATTTGGGGAACTTCGGGGATGGAGTTTCTAGTAGGCAAAGAATTGAACGTCGTTGAAATTCCGAGAAAGCATATTAAACCCGAAAAAGGCGTCATCACGAAACAACAATATGGCGTAAGTATTGAAAATAATTTTGTTATTGACGATATGCCATTTGTATGGGTAGTTGGCGAAAAGAACGATTTAGGACTACTCTTGGGATGCTCCATGTATGCCATTTACAAACGTGGTACGTTTGGCGATTATGCGCAGTACGTTGAGATTTTCGGGCAACCTGTGCGCATTATAAAATATGATGCTTACGACACCAAAACCAAACAGGAACTAAAACAGCTACTTGATAATAGCGGTTCATCATTAGCTATGATGTTGCCTAAACAGGCAGATTTTGAAATGATGGACGGAAAGACTAACAATGGCGATGGTCAACTACAATTAGGGTTAATAAAAGCATGCGACGATGCAATGGGAATTTGCATTTTAGGAAATACCGAAACCACAAGCTCAAGCAAAGCGAGTGGCTTTGCGCAGGCAAAAGAACACGCCAAGCAACAAAATGAAATTCTAAAATCGGACATGGCATTTGTTGCCAATATGCTGAATAGCGAAAAGTTTTTAAGTATATTAAAATCTTACGGCTATTCTACTGATGGAACGTTTGTGTATGACAAAGAGCTTGATTTAAACGAATTAAAACTTCGTATGGAGGTTGACACGTTTGTAAGTTCTAAAGTACCCGTAGGAGATGACTATTGGTATGAAACCTACGGTATTGAAAAGCCAGAAAACTACGAGGAACTTAAAGCCAAAATGGAACAGGAGGAAGAAGAAGAAGAGCCGGAACCAAATCCAGATGATGAAGAAACAAAAGAGCCAAAAGATGCTAAATCAAAGCTTCTTGAAACTAAAAAGAAAACCGTCAAAGATTTAGTATTTAAAAGTTTAGCCGATTTTTTCGACCAAGCCCGACAATAATCGGGCAATTAAATGATTTATATTCTAAACCCTGCCCGTGTTGTGGTGGTTCAATATTTCACGATTTAAATGACGCTGAAGATGAAAGCTGGGAGGCTATTTATGACGAAATGGTGCAACAGCTATTAGAGGATAGCAAATTACTATCAAATAAAGCTTTGTACCTAAAAACTGCCGATAACTTAATGCAAGCTGTTCATAAAGGTTTGGGAGGTTCAAGCTTTGACGATGAGGATAGCAGAGCCAAATTACTAAAGGCTTTCAAAATTAATATTGAAGCTTTTAGTTATGCTAAAAACTTAACCCAGTTTAAATATATCAAGGATCATTTGTTTACCGATGAAGGTATGATAAGAAGTGCCGATGAGGTTAAGAAAATCGTATCGGACACAGGAGCGCTTTTTAATAAACACTATTTGAGTGTTGAACATCAATTTACTACTCAAAGTGCTATTATGGCGCACAAATGGGATACACTAGATAACGAATATTTAGAGTTTAGCACCGTTGGCGATGATAGAGTTCGACCAGAGCATCAAGTATTCGACAAATTTACGGCGGCTAAAAACGACCCAATTTGGAAACGATTATATACGCCTTTGTCTTGGAACTGCCGTTGTACCATTATTCCGGGTATTGAAAAAGGAGTAAGCAAAGAGTATGATAGCAAATGGGCATACAAAACAGTTGACCCATTGGTTAAAGGAACTATATTTGATAATAACGTGGGAATTACGCAAAAAATATTTGATAATAAGCATCCTTATTTTAAAACACTAGGAGCAAAAGATAATATTTATAAATCGAAGTAATGTCGCCTGAAGAATTTGAAAATAGTTTACGAAGTAAAGCCAAAGAGGTTCAGAACTACGCTATCAATCATTTTCCATCGATGGCGGGGAATATTGCTTTGCGGTTTATTAATGGCAACTTTCGGGCGCAAGGATTTCAAGGCGCATCCTTTTCG
>CAISUR010000102.1 GCA_903888655.1 uncultured Bacteroidota bacterium
CTTGCTTCAAAACAAAACCCATTACCTAATTCTATCATAAATTGTTGAAGATGTGTAATAAGAGCTTCTTCTAATTCGGTTTCTTCAACTATATGGGTGTTTTTTAGATTTAGAAATTCAAAAAAACAATGAGATTTTACAATGTCTTCGTTCTTTTGTGGAATTATTTTTCTTTGAAGTTCTTTAAAACCAATCGTTTTGTCTTTTGTAAGCCCCAAACGTTCAAATGTTAATGTGTTTATTTGTCTTTGCAATTCTTTTACTGATGGTGTTGTTTTTAGAATCAATAGTTCATAGAACTTCCGTTTTGTGAGGTCATCTATTTTTATTAATTCTACAAAATGGCTGTATGATGTTGATACTAGAAGCGTTTCTAAATAGGCTTTGTTTTCTCTTATTTCCAATTCGCCAGTCAGCATTTTACTTAATGCAATTGATTCTTTTTCATCGTTTTGATTCAATTGTAATTTTTGGGACAGCATCCCAAGAATTGAAGAGGAAACGATTGATTTGAATTCTTGGGTCACTGTCCCAAGAATTTGAGGGTAAATGGAATAAAATTGTCGGCATCGAGATAATTCAGGAGCAGTCAACCCTTTTTCATCAATGGTAACCGCTAATTTTTGCAACAATTGGCTTCCATAAATGGCTCTATCTTCTCCGTTTTGTTCAAATTCGACAATATAAAATCCTACAATCCAATTGCGAAGTGTTAGGTTTATGTTTACTGCCTTAATCGCATTTTGGCGAAAATGGTTCGTAGCGTGGTGTATTTCGGAAACTAATTTATCAAAATTCATTTTTTCAATATTAAATTTTTATGATTTTGCAAAGGCAATTAGGGGCTGAATATCGTTGTTATCCGCCTTTCTAACTGCCTGTATATAGTTTCTCCTTGCTTCGGTGGCTTTCACTAAATTAGCACTGCCCCAAGAAAAGAATTTGCTGTTGTACAATTTTTCCATTATCAAATCTGCAATCAAACGAGAATGTCTTCCGTTTCCGTTGGCAAAACAATGGATGCTTACCAAACGATGTTTAAATCGAATCGCTAATTCTTCCGAATCATACGTATTGTTTTCCTGCCAAAATATAGCATCATCCAATAACTGTTTCAGTTCAATGCCTATTAGATAACTCTTGATACCAATGTTCTTTTCAGAGGTTCTAAAACTTCCTGCCCATTTCCAAACTTCGCCATACATACGCTTGTGCAGGTCTTTAATAAACTTTTCCGAAAACAGTTGTTCTGCTTTTAGTTTTTTACCAAAAGTCCATTGGATTGCTTTCTCGATATTGAGTTGCTCAAATTCGTCTAATTCCTCTCGAGTGGTTATTGAAGGAATACGCAATCCTTCTTTTTCCTCCTCATCTAAAGGCGTTTGACCGTCTATGTATTCAATCGTTAATCCCATAGGTATTTTGGCATTTCACTTTTAATCTCATTTGTTTTTTGAGCAATGGCTTTTTCTATGCGTTCGGTTGAATTTTGTTGGTCTTCCAACGTCATTGTATTGTTGGTTCGCATCACTATCTCGGTGGCTAACTCCTTTGCTCGTTTTTCTATCATTTGCTCTAACGATTCGTGCTTGGAAACAAAACCATACACCAACTGCATATCCATAGCATTAGCTACATCACGCAACGAGTTTAAGGTAATTGTACCGTTGGCTTCACGCTCTTCAATTTCTTTTGTGCTTTGTGGCGCAATATTTAAACGATTACCTAATTGACGCAACGACATTTTTAATGCCGTGCGAAAGGTGTTAACCCAACCTTTTGCAGGAACTACTGTTGCTTTCAAATCCTTGAAAGCCTCTAATTTCTTATCGGTTTGCTGTAAAAGCAATTGTTGTTTATTGTTTTTCATAAGGCTATTACCTGAAATATTCGATACAAATTTAAGGTTATTGCCTGAAATAAAAAAATATATTTAAGGCTATAGCCTTAAAATATCTTAATAATTTCATCTGTCCTTGTAAAAACATAAGTATCCCAACCCACTCTTTCTATATTTAATCTCTCCTTTGTTCTAATAAGAAAATGAACGCTATTATCATCAATTTCATATTTTGTCCCTGAATGATAAATTTTTTCATTCAAATTTTTATAAATATAAATCAATAGCTTCTTATGGCTTTCATAATTCCAATTATTTTTTCCTTTTTTAGGTGATACTTTAAACCGTCTTCTATCGTCCGACCACTCCAAATTAAAGTCTTGAGCAGTAAAGAAATTCATTCCTAAAGTTATCTGTTCAACTAAACCTCTATCATAGTATGTATATCTATTCTTAGGTGATGTAACAAAATCTTTAGTCGTATTTAAACCTATTTTGCTATATGGAACTCCCATCATAGGTTTTCCAATTAAAAAACGCCATTCCTGTTCATACGCCCATTTATTAGACTTTACATTTGTAGCATAAAAAAAAGGAATGTGCATAGAGTCAAAATCATAAATATCAATTGGATTTAAATTAGAAGTATAATTCATCGGAAATAAACCAAAGCATTCGCCTTTACCTATTTTTTCATTTAGACTTATTTCAAGTAAATTTGATTTGAACGATAATTGAAAACCTTTTTCTTGAGTATAATGCGACCACATAAGTATATTATTCTCATTTGCAGTCAATGAAATTATTCCAGATAAATTTGAAATAACTTCCCAATAAGTTGAAATATAACCTTTACATAAATTTTCTCTATTTATGTCTGCATCGTAAAACTCTTTAAGTTTATCTAACGGCATTACATCATCAAATAATTTTCTGTAAAAATCAGGAGATAATGGATTAGATGAAAACCACAAAAATGAATTACCGTCCAAATAATCATTTAGTTCAAAAGTATGTGAAGCATAAAAATACCCATTTACTAAAGCATCAACACTGTAACTATTAATTGGGTAAAATTTATGAACCTTATCAGGATATGGCTTGTTGTGAATAATCCTTACACCATCGTTTTCTTTATTGCCCTCTTCTTCATAGGTAAAACCATTATATGTATAACTTTTATTGTTCATCTTTTGGATTAAGCTTAAATTCAAAATTCCCTAACTTTAAATAAGCACAAATTAATAACCAAATCATTGAAACAGAATAATCATTTGGTGTGTAAAAACTATGTGCAACATTGTTTCTTATGTTTAATCCTTTACGGGTAAAAAGGTATTTAAAAAAAG
>CAISUR010000103.1 GCA_903888655.1 uncultured Bacteroidota bacterium
TCTTGATATGGCAGTTAGTGCTGATAAAGCAATGAAAGCTGTTGGAAAAGTCGAAGGGCTAAAAGACTATGTTACTTTACAAAAATCTGCTAAAACCGAAACTGACAAAGTTGAAGTTGCTAGGCAAAAACTAATTAAAGCCCAAAGCGATGAAGGTAAAGAATTAGTAAAATTAAACCTTCTCATTCAACAACAAAATCAAGCCAATAAAAGAAGTGCTGACGTTACAGATGAATTAAACGAATCTTTAAAACGAGGCATTAAAACTAAAAGCGATGCAACAAATCAAAATGCACTTCTTCGTCAAGCGGTATCTAACTTAGACCTAACTACTCAGGCTGGAAAAGAAACATTGATTTCTTACAATGAAACTATTGATAAAAACACAAAGTTTATAAAAGACAATTCCGATTCCTATACTCAACAAAAAATGAATATTGGAAACTATGCAGAGGGAATGCAGTCTGCCATAGAAAAAACAGGATTATTTCAGGGTAAATTAGGCGATGTTACAAGAACAGCTATCGGATTTGTTCAGGGCGGAGCGCAAGCCGTTCAAAAAGTAGAAGATTTAAACAAATCGGTTATTGTTGGGGCCAAAAATGCTACGTCATACGTTGCTGCTAAACTTGGGTTTATTCAGTCTGAAAAAGCCAGCACTATTGCAATTGAAGCCGAAACACTAGCCACCGAACAAAATGCAGTAATTACAACAGAAGCAAAAACGGCTAAAATTGGATTTACGCAATCTCAAAAAGCTTCTACAATCGCAACAGAAACAAATACTTTAGTTAACGAAGCAAATGTAGCAGCTACCGAAGGAATGGCAGTTGCGCAAACAGGAGTTACAGCCACATCCGAAGCTATGGCGGTTGCAGAAGCAGAAGCAACAGTAGCAACTTCTGCTTTAGATGTTGCTTTAGGAATCTTACTTTCTCCAATTACATTAGTAGTTGCAGCAGTTGCAGCTTTGTTTTTTATTTTTAAAGATTTTGCGCCAATAATCAATCCTATAAAAGATGCTTTCGCAGCGTTAATGGCTGTATTTAATGTTTTGAAACAAGATATATTCGATTTAGTTACCGGCGCTCGTTCTTTGGGGGATATATTTTCAAACTTTGGAGACGACACAAGTAAGGCAGCTAAAAGCGCAATGGAGTTAGCTAAAGCAACAAGAGATTTAGCTAAAGCGCAAGATATTAATGATGTTGCAATGGCGCAAGCAAAAACCAGAATTCAGGATTTAATTTTACAATCTAAAAATAGAACTATTACTGAAGAAGAAAGAATAGCATTGTTAAACAAAGCTCAACAAATTGAAGCAGACTCATTTAAAAAAACAAATGATTTAAACAATGAAGCGATTAAAAATGCAAGAGAAAAACTTTTTGAAGGCAAAAACCTAAGTGACAAAGAAAAGAAATTTATCGAGGAAAATGATTATGCTAAAATTAGAAGTTTAAAAATAGGTAAAAATTTAAACGATGAAGAATTAAAAGCATATAAAGATTTATTGCTTAAAAAAGAAGAATTAGCACAAGCTGACCAGCAAATTAGAGAGAAAAATCAAAATAGAATAGACCAAAACGAGGATAAAAAGAAAGAAAAAGCCGAAAAAGACACTGAAAAAGCCAAAAAAGATGCCGAAGACGCTCAAAAAAGAGCCGAAGAAGCTTTGAAAAAAGAATTAGAACGTAGAAAAAAAGAAGCAGAACTAGCTATTTCTACAATGAAAATGACTTTAGATTATCAAATCTCTACCTATGACCAGTCTAATAAGTTAGAAGAAGAAAATTTAGCACACGTTCAGTCTATTTCATTAATGAAACAAAAGATTGCCGATGCAGAAGCGCAAAAAGAACTTATTGGCCTAAATAAAAATTCAATTGAAGCAAAGTTAATTCTACAAAAGAAAGCAGAAGAATATCAAAAAATAGAAATTGAAAAAAATAAAGCAATTCTTGACATTCAAAAAGAAGGCCTCAAGTTTGAACTTGAACTTTACGATTTCAAAAATCAAACTCTTTTAAAGGATGGCGCAACTATAAATGATTTACTTATCGAGCAAGAAAAAAAACGTCTTGACAAAGAATATCAAATGCACAAGGAAAGTCTTGAAAAACTTTATGGATTAGATGCTGAAAAAGTAAAAGAAAAAGAAAAAACAAATCAAAAATTAACCGATGCTGAATTCAAATTTTTAAAAGAGTTAAAAACAGCTGAAGACAAAAAAGATTCTGAAACAAAAAAATCTGACAAATTATTGCTGGACACCAAAATAAAAGCAATTGAAACAGAAGAAAAGACCGAAGATAGAAAGTTTAAACTACTTCAAAAAGGCTCTATTGCCAACGCAAAAAATGATTTAAAAAATGAAGAAAAAAAGCTAAAAGCAGAACGCGAACTTTATAAAGATAATGCCGAGAAAACAGCAGAAATTGATTTATCATTAGCTGAAAATAAATTAAAACTTGAAAAGATAAAATCTGACGCTACAAAGCAAAGTCTTCAAACAGGTCTAGACAATTTAATAGGTATTGCTGGACAAGAAAGTGATATTGGAAAAGCTGCTGCAATAGCTAAAGTAACAATGTCAACTATTGAAGGTGTGCAAAATGCTTACACAACAGCCCAAGAAAGTCCAATTACTGTTTTGTTTCCAGGTTATCCAGCTTTAATGGCTGGATTGGCTGCCACATTTGGAGCAACTCAAGTGGCAAAAATAGCAGGAATTCAAATGTTTGCCGAAGGAACCGACAGCGCACCATACACTGGAAAAGCAATTGTTGATGAAATTGGGGCAGAAATTCACATGGATAAAAACGGAAATATTAAATCGTTTGGTTCAAATTCGGGCGCAAGGTTAACAGATATTGTACAAGGAGATAAAATCATTCCAGCCGATGTGTCTGCTATTATTAGACAAACTATGTTTGCAAGTTATGGAATTAATGAAAATCAATCTGCAAAAATTGATTACAACGAAATCGGAAATCAATTTGGAAAACACGCATCAAAGATTGTTTCGGCTGTAAATAATCAAAAACCACAATCAACTAATGTGTTTATTTCAAGAGATTTAAAAGTAAGAGCAACGTTTAAAGTAAAATCCAATTAATTATGTCAAACAATCCTATCGATACTAATTCATTTCGTCATTATCTAAACTTTAAAAGTTTGGGATTTACTTCATTGTATGAAATAACAGAACCCGTTGGTTTTGATGTCGCTAATTTTGTGGTAACACAAGAAGACGGTCGGTTTGGAGCAGATATTATTTACGGAAATGATAAAGCAAACGAAGTATATTATAATGCGTGGGGATTTGAGAAAAGAAACGTTGTACAAACGCATAATCCTCAAGGAGAATCTTCGAATTATTTAGATATGGGTTTTGCATGGATTTTAGAAACGTGGCAAAGATTTGGTGCAGAAGGAGAAATTGAGCGAATTTTAGAAAAAGATGGATTGACTTTTACCGTTGGTTTGTTTGATATGGCCAATAATCCCGATACTGATGGGTTCAGTTATTTTGGTTGTAACATCATTCAAAACAATAAAATTGCTAACTACAAAAAGCAGTTAACAACATCGATTGATTTATTAGGCACAAAAAATATTTTAAACGAGCCAATTACACCTGCTCCAACTTTAAAAGTTTTAAGACATTCGGTTCCAATTACCAAAACAAGCGAATGGGCTAAAACAGTTGACAGAACGTTTTTTAATAATTTTAGTACGAGTTGTTATTTTACTTTCAATAATAATGCTGTTACTAGCGGAATTTCATATACCAACATAAGTACAAGTGAAGTAATTCGATTTTTCTTTACTCTTGATCCAAGAGGATATACTTATGCGCAACAGGAAAGTGGAGGTTCTTCATATACGCCGAGAGGACGCGGAGAATGCATGAAGCTCATTACGGCTTTGAAAAAAATAAATAAAATTAAAGTTAGAGTAAAATTTAAAGGCTCTATTTTAAAAAGAACTGACGATAGTAGAGATGTAAGATTTAGATATATTTTAAGCTCAAATAACGGAGATTTGCAAGGCGCTATTGATGGTAATAATTATCAAAGTGTTTTTGATATTCCTGTGCTTTATAATTCATGGACCAATATTGATGTTGATACTATCTATGATTTTACTGGAGTAGTAGAAGCTAATCAATTTCTATACGGAGCTTTTGCAGCAATGATTCCTGGACTACCTTATGTTTTATCAAATTGCGAATTAAATATAGAAGATAGTTATGTACAAGTGATAGCTTCAGAAGTTGCTATCGATACTGTTATCAATATGGTTAGGTATATTGATGTTTTAAAACAATGTAGCAAGTTTATTAATGATACTCCTATTAATGCCCCATCGTTTGATTATGGCGGTGAGCATTATAATAACGCTTGTTACAATCGTTCTCTTTTATCAATGCAAACTAATAATTCTCTTATTTTAGTAAGTCCTGATAATCCTTTAGGGCAAGAAATAGGCGACGTTGTTAATAATACTATTGATAACGGAACAATGCATATTGGGTTACATTTTTGGAACGGCACCGAATGGATTCCTTTAAATTCAACAATTACTAAATTATCTTTAATTAGTAGTTCAAGTCCTTCGGGATCAGTTGGAGATTTAATTTTCAATACAAATAAATTAGTAAGTCCTGTTGGATTATATTTTTGGAATGATAGTTTTTGGCAAAGTTTAGAATTATCACGCCCTTTTTTAACAAATTTTGAAGATGCTTTTGCTAATTCTATGGCAATTGAATCTTTTGCAGATTACGAAATTCAAGAAAATTCCATTTCATTATTAGAGTTTAAAGATTATTATAAAAATATTGAAATTGGTTCTTTTCCGATAATTCCATCTAAAAATTTCAAAGAATACGTAAACGATAAATTCAAATTAAATAATATATCAATTGCTTATGAGACTTACGATACCAATAGACAGTCAGAAAACACAAGCGAAGACATACATACTTCTTTAGAATTTTCCATACCAAACATTCAGTCGTTTGATAAATTTGACAAAGCAATAAAATATATACGATCTGGTCAAACAGCTCAAATAATGGTTGATTTAGAAGTTTCAAAACCATCAACGGCCTATGAAAATGACGAAAAAGTTTTCATTAATTCAATTGTGCCATTAGCTGCCGGTAATTTTAATACAATAATCGATACTTTGTACATGAATATTGTTAGTGGCCAGCTAAAAATACTTAATAAAAAATCTGATGGAAGTAACGATAATGTTATTATCAATTGGATTAGTTTAGGATTGAGTGTTGGAGCTACATTTGAAATTTTAAGCGGAGACAATTCGGGAATTTATACTGTTTTTTCATTAACTAATTCAGAAATAGTATTAACTCCTGTTGGATTTACTCCAACATTTAACGGAGATTCTACCATTGAAATAAAATACTATTACGCCGATGTTTTTTGGCAAACCGAGACAACCGAAAGGGTAACTGTTATTAGTGGTTTGAATAATCCAGACAAACAACTAAATTTATATTACACCCTAAAAAGAACGTTGCTAAAATGGGGAAGCTATTTTAGAACCGCAGCATTAAGGCATGAGGATAAAATACTAAAAGAATTAAAGTTTTGGAATAATCCGAAATTAGTTTCAAATTATCTAGGTGTAGATTTAACCGAAATTGATGATGTTAATGTTTCAGATTTAGAATTACCAATAATAACAGATACCATTTATGAGTTAGAAATAACCGTAGGATTTGAAGAAGTTTTAAATTTATTAAATACACTTAAAACTACTCGAGGATTCATTCGTTGCTTACATATTGACGGCAGAATCATAAAGGGATATTGTAGGAAAAGTGTTGATTATACTTGGAAAACGGGAAGTTTAAAGCTAAAAATAGAGGAAAAATTTGAGCCAAAAACTATTGATTTAATTTATTCATCGGGTATTTTGACGGTAAACGATGTTGTTTATGATTTGAATGGAAATATTAATTGGTGGAGAATTAATGGCGATTATTTTACATGTTTCGATGCTAAAAGTATGCAGATTTGCAATATCAGACATTATTCAGAAGTTAGCTTGAACGGGGTTATTTACACGAATATAGATGACTTAGTAGATGCTCTTTTATCTTTATAAAATAATTTACTATTTTTATTCATAATAAATTAAAATTAATTATACTTTTGTAATAATCAAAATCTTAAAATCGATTACGGATGTTGAGCAATAGATAATAGTTTCTTAAAACTATATAAAAACGATTTCAATAAGGCAGTGATGAATGACAACATCGATGCTTACTTGACGCGTTACAATGGCTTTGTTCAACAACTACCAAACGAAACTTTTTTACAAATATCTAACTGCGAGAGCGACATTGCTTTTGGCGGTTTTTTAACCGTTGAATTAATAGATATTTGCCAAAACGTACTTAAAACGTTACAAATTGGCGACAATTTCTTTTTAAATGAATTTACCGACACTAGAACTGGCATAAAACAAATTGCTTATGAATTTGGAAACGTTGGAGAAGATTTTCATCAAGAGCTTTTATTTTTAAAACTTACACATACCGTTTCTGGCGATTATTGGATTTCTTCTGGTTTCTTTATTACAGAATATTTAAAGCAAGAAACTACACGCTTTGAGTACAAAAATAACGGTTATTTTAGAGGAATATCCTATGATATTGCGCCTTATTTTCAGTCTATAAGACTAACGTGTTTTAAAAATGATATTGATACAAACATCGAAAGCGAAACTTATACTCAAGTTTCAGGATCCGTTATTACGCTTCGTCCAATCATCACTCCAATAGATAAATATCTATTTTACGTTTGTGATTTCTTCACTTATTTAAGATTACTCACACTTTTAAACCATGATTTGATATATATTGATGGTTTTAAAATAACCAATAAACCAGCTCCAACTAAAGGAGAAAGAATTGAAGATTCAAACATTTTCGACATTAGATTTGAAGCCAATCCTTCAGAAGATTTTAAATCCTTTGAATACCAAATTTACCAGCCTTTACAAGTTATTTCACAAGTATTACCAAGCGCAAGTGTAAATACTTCTACTACTGGGCTATTCTCTTTGACTTTCAATAAATCAATTTCTTTAGTTAGTGGAATTACTGCTAAACTATATGAAAACGGAACCTTAGTAAGTACAATTACTCCAACAGCTTTAACTAATGTTTTGAGTTTAGATTTTAGCACTTACACTTTTACAAATGCCAATTATTCAATCACAATTCAACCAAATTTAATTTATCATCAATTAGAAAATTGGGGCGGTTATGGTTTTGGAGAGTGGCAGTTTTCAATCGCTCAAACTTTAACGATTAATAACGTTGCCAATATTGGAACAAAAACTTTTAGTTTAGATTATTCTTCAAGCGGTACACCATCGAGTTTGCATTATCAAATTTCGTATGATGGGTTAACGTGGTTAACACCAATTTTATTAGGTTCGGTTACAAATCCATTAACCATAA
>CAISUR010000104.1 GCA_903888655.1 uncultured Bacteroidota bacterium
AAACAATTTTTATCACTTAACAAATAATATCATGGACGAAATTAAAACATTTGAAGATGCCTGTACTAAATTAGGCATAAACGCAGAAGAAATTAAATTGACATTTCCGGAGCAATTAAATCATCATGCAAAAGCTTTTATTGCTCACATCAAGCTAGTAATAATTACGGAAGCATTAAACGATGGTTGGAAACCAGATTGGACTAATGGAGAATGGGATAAGTATTATGCATGGTTTGAGATGGGTTCTGCTTCGGGTGCCGGGTTCTCGTTCGGCGGCTACGATTGTTGGGGCACGAGTTCGTATGCCGGCTCTCTCCTTTGCTTCAAATCAAGAGAACTAGCAAAATATGCAGGAACTCAATTTGAGGACATTTACAAAGAAGCTTTCGTTTTAGGCGAATAGACAATATAGGTTGTGTGATGTTAGTGTTGTAGTTCTGCTTCAGGTGCCAGGTTCTCGTACAACGACTACGATAATTGGAACACGAATTCGAATGCCAGCTCTCACCTATGTTTAAAAAAATAATGCCGTCACAGACCTTGCTCACATAGCAAAAAATAACAAATTAATAAGGTCATTAGTATTCAACACTAGTTGTAAAGAAAATGACCGGAACAAGCAAAGGAATGAAACGAAAAAATAATCTTTTTCAACAAATCATATCTATTGAGAATCTCCATTTAGCTGATGCCCATGCCCGAAAAGGCAAAGGGCATCAATATGGAGTTATCACTCATATCAAAAACGCAGATAATAATATTCAGGCATTACACGAAATGCTTAAATCAAAAAATTATCATACTTCAGAATATACTACTTTCAAGGTATATGAGCCTAAAGAAAGGCTCGTGTTCAAACTTCCTTACTTCCCTGATAGAATTATGCATCACGCAATAATGAACGTTCTAGAGCCAATTTTCAATAACTTATTTACAGCTGACACTTATAGCTGTATAAAAGGCAAAGGAATTCATGCGGCTGCCAATGGTGTAAAAAAATCACTTCAAGACAAACCAAATACCCAGTACTGTTTAAAATTAGACATTAAGAAGTTTTATCCTTCTGTTGATCATGTTATTTTAAAACAAATACTAAGGAGAAAATTTAAAGACCGTGATTTACTTTGGTTACTTGATGAGATAATTGATAGCGCCGACGGACTTCCTATTGGCAACTATTTGAGTCAGTATTTTGCTAATTTCTATCTTACCTATTTTGACCACTGGATAAAAGAAACTAAGCAAGTAAAATACTATTTTAGGTATGCCGATGATATTGTAATTCTAAGTAGCAATAAACCTCATTTACATGAATTAAATGCAGAGATTAAAAGCTATTTAAACACAATTTTAAACCTAGAAGTAAAAGGTAATTATCAAGTGTTTCCGGTAGATGTTAGAGGAATTGATTTTGTTGGATATCGATTTTATCATACACATACTCTTTTGCGAAAATCAATTAAAAAGCGATTTGCTAAAGCAATTGCTAAACATAAAAATAAAAATACAATTGCAGCCTACAACGGTTGGGCTAAACATTGTAACTCTAAAAACTTATTAAAAAAGATACTAGCCAATGACAGCATTTAAAGATTTAGGAATTAAACCAGAACTATCAAGT
>CAISUR010000105.1 GCA_903888655.1 uncultured Bacteroidota bacterium
AGCCAAGGTTGGGACGGTACCTACAACGGAAACCTTATGCCTTCAACCGATTACTGGTTTACTGTTGACTATAGCGAACAACAAGCATTAAAACAATTTAAAGCACATTTCTCGCTTAAAAGGTAATGTGTTTTTATACTAAATTTTATTAAAGTCGGAGGATATTTCTTCCGACTTTTTTTATCTTGAGTCATAACTTGAAATTGTTTTGGAGCATTAAATTAAATCATTAGATATAAACAATAAATATGTAATAATTAGGTTTTATTATATAAATCTTATGGAATATAATACCTTATTTTTGCAAGAACGAATTAAAACAGAATTTATGAAAAAAGTAATTTTAGTTGCTTTGGTGCTTATTGGATGGGCAGGTAATGTCCGAGCGCAAGAACTATCAAAAAATGTTTTGGGGCTTCGCTTGGGCGATAATGCAGGGTTTGGTGGTGAAATTTCATATCAAAGAGGATTGACCAAAGCAAACCGATTGGAATTTGATTTAGGGTGGCGAAATAGTAATGATGTTAATGCGATTAAAATTGCAGGATTATATCAATGGGTTTGGAATATTGATAACGGATTTAATTGGTATGCTGGTTGTGGGGCAGGACTAGGAAGCTGGAATTATAATTTAAATAATAATAGCAATCACGGAACATTTCTTTTTCTTGCGGGTGATATTGGTGTTGAATATAATTTTAAAGAGGTTCCTATTCAGTTATCATTTGATGTAAGACCTGAATTATATATCAATGCGGCTGGTTATCGCGATGGTAATTATGGTTCTGATTTTGCCCTAGGAATACGGTACAAATTCGACTAAGAAATTCCGGAACAACAACATTCAGTAGCGATTGTAGTTGTCGCTCCATGGTTTTAGACTTCATTGTTTTTTAGACAATCTCGGCACTCAAACCAGCTTCTAACAATTGGATGCATTGTGGCTTTAATTCGTCATAATGTCCCGTTTTTACGGTGCATTTTCCTTTATAATGCACTAAAATAGCACATTGCTTTGCCTGCTCTGGCGTGTGTTTACATACGATAACTAAGGTTTCAATAACATGATCAAAAGTATTGACATCATCGTTATACAGCACAATTTCATTGTTTAAGCCAATTTGCTCTTCAACTAAAACATCTTCTTGAACTTGTTCAATTGTATTCATTATTTCTTGTCAATAAAAGGGGTAGTATTACTTTACATATTTTAAAGAGACCCAATTGTTTCTTTCAAATTTTTTATCATAAGTCAATCCTTTTTCGGTACAACTTTCGTCAATATATGGAATATCTTCTGTATAGAATCCGCTTAACAACAACAAGCCATCTTGGTTTAAACAGTCAACATAGGTTTGCATATCATTCAACAAAATATTTCTATTGATGTTGGCGATAATCAAATCATACTGTTTGTTTTGCAATAAAGCGGCATCTCCTTCATAAACCGTGATGGCATGACAATGATTTCGTTCTACATTTTCAATAGAATTCAAATAACACCAATTGTCTATATCAATGGCATCGATTGGTTGTGCTCCTTTCATTTCGGCTAGAATTGCTAAAATAGCCGTACCACAACCCATATCAAGCGTTTTCATTCCGGTTACATCAAGTTCTAATAAATGCTGAATCATCATGTGTGTCGTTTCATGATGACCAGTTCCGAAACTCATTTTAGGCTCAATTACAATATCAAATTCGGCTTCGGTTTTAGGATGAAAAGGCGCGCGAACATGGCATTTGCCGTCGACATCAATAGGCTCAAAATTCTTTTCCCATTCTTCATTCCAATTCACTTGATCGATTTCTTCTACTTTGTAAGAAATAGTGAATTCTGGTGAATTTAGGATAAATATATCTTCGAGAACATCTTCGGTCCACAAGTCTTTTTGAATGTAGGCTACAATTCCTAAATCAGTTTCAATAAAACTTTCAAAAGGTTTTTCTCCTAATTCTGCAATTAATATTTCGGAACCCAATTCTTTAGGTTCTACAATGAAATGATATCCTAAGTAGATGTTTGACATTTTTTTTTGACAAAGATAAGTATCACAAAGCAATTTTTATCTCAAAAAAATAAAGTCCTTACCTTAGTTTTAAAAAAATTATTTTCTGGGCTCACTTATTTGAGCTAATCGATTGTATATATCATATAAATTTTGAAAAGCTCTCATTATTTCAGCATTGGGTGCTTTGTTTTTTACTAAGTCATCCACCAATTTAGTCTGTTTCTTCAGTAGTACGATGGCATGCTCTACTGGAGAAGTTCTGAATTCTTGTGGCATCGTATTCATATCCAACACATCGGCTCTTTTTAGTAATTCATCCGAATTACCTTTGATGACTTTAAAATTGCCATCTTCTGCCGATTTTAAAAACGTAAACAGTAACACATGATAATCATGCATAGCTTTCCATTTATCGGTTATTACTTGAGCAGAAAGCGATTGCATACTACTAAGTAGCATTACAATACCAAGATATTTTACAATTTTCATAAGTGTGTTAATTTTATAACAAGAATAGTGATTCTTTTTGAAATGTAAAAGTATCTGCTATAATTAACAATTCATAGTAGGAAATCTACAATTCAGTAAACTTATATTTTATATTTTAATGGTTTGTTGCAACTTTGCTGCGTCAAAACAACATTTTTATGAAATCGATCCTTACGCTTTTATTACTTTTAATTTCCTCGTTAGCCTTTTCACAAACGAAACTTACGGGAAAAATAGTTGATGAAAAAAACAATCCCATTTCGGGAGCCAATATCTTTATCGAAGGTACGTATGACGGTGCTTCTACCAATGAAAAAGGAGAGTTCGCATTTGAAACCTCAGAAAAGGGCAGCAAGATTTTAGTAGTTAGTTACCTTTCCTATGAAACGTTAAAAATTCCTTTTGAAGTAGAAAAATTCACTAACAAGACCATTAAATTAAAAGAAAGCATCAATACCCTCGATACCGTTGTCATAAATGCCGGAACCTTTGATGCGGGAGAAAAAGCGCGCGTTTCGGTATTAAAACCTTTAGATATTGTTACTACAGCAGGTTCTAATGCTAATATCGTAGCCGCGTTGCAAACATTACCCGGAACACAAACCGTTGGCGAAGATGGTCGATTGTTTGTGAGAGGCGGGGAGGCCGACGAAACGCAAACCTATATAGATGGCATTCGTGTCGCACAACCTTATGGTGCTTCCACTCAAAATTTGCCAACCCGTGGTAGATTTTCTCCCTTTCTATTTAGTGGGATGTCATTTTCAACGGGCGGTTATTCTGCGGAGTATGGAGAAGCATTATCAAGCGTTTTATTGTTGAATACCAAAGAAGAAGAAACGAAAGAAAAAACCGATATTTCGTTAATGACTGTTGGATTAGGATTGGCAAATACGCAAGTGTGGGGTAAAAACTCGTTGAGTGTCAATACGGCATACATAAACTTAGAGCCCTATCAAAAAATAATTCCACAGAATGTAAGTTGGAATAAACCCTTTCAATCGTTATCTGGTGAAACCGTTTTTAGACATCAATTCACGAATGGAATATTCAAATTATATGCTGCTTTCGATGCATCGCAATTTGATATAAATCAAGAAACAATTAATAGTCCGTACTTGATTAGGGTAAATTTAGAAAATAATAATTTCTATTTGAATTCCTCATACAAGGGTAAATTTGGTAATGGATGGCAACTCACAACCGGATTAAGTTATGGTTACAGCCAAAATAAAATTGCATTAAATCTTGATAATGTTTCCAATGCGGAACATTCTTCTCACATGAAGTTAAAATTTAGAAAATCATTTACAGATCGTATCAAACTTGCCTTTGGAGGTGATTATTTCCTTACCAAATTTAACGAGTCGTTTGATGGAACCCAAGACGTCTTATCGGGCGTATATAATAAAAGCGGCTACAATAATGCTATTGCGGCCATTTATGCGGAGGCTGATGTTTTCTTTTCGAAAATTTTTGCTGCTAAAATAGGAGGTAGGGCATCGCATAATGATTTACTTACAGAATCGGCTATAGCACCACGAATATCATTAGCCTATAAAGTCAGTAAAAATGGACAATTTTCATTAGCTTATGGAAAATTTACTCAAGCTCCCAAACAAGACTATTTAAAATATGCGGATTATTTGAGTAGTGAAAAAGCAAATCATTATATTTTGAATTACCAATACAGTAAAGAGAAACAGACCTTTAGAACCGAAGTGTATTTTAAAGACTATTCTAGTTTAGTAAAATATAATACGTTCATACCTTCGTACAATACGACTTATAATAATAACGGAAAGGGATACGCCAAAGGCATCGATGTGTTTTGGAGGGATGGAAAATCAGTCAAAAATTTTGAGTATTGGATTTCGTATTCTTATATCGACACAAAAAGAGATTACAAAAATTACACGGCCGAAGTAACGCCAAGTTTTGTTGCCGATAATAGCCTTTCTTTGGTTGGAAAATATTGGATTGAACGATGGAAATCACAAGTTAGTATTACCAACAGTTATACTACTGGAAGACCCTATAATAATCCGAATGAAATTACTTTTATGAATGGCAAAACTAAAAGCTACAACAGTTTGAGTATGAGTTGGGCGTATTTATTGACGACACAAAAGATTTTATATTTTTCTATTTCTAATTTATTAGGGACTCAAAACATCTATGGATATGAATATGCATCTTCGCCAGACGCCAATGGATATTATAATCGAAGAGCCATTACCCCAACAGCAGACCGTTTCTTTTTTGTGGGATTCTTTTGGACTATTAGCGATACCAAAACCGATAATCAATTAAAAAACTTGTAAGTTAAAATTGAAAAGTATTATAACTTTATAAAAAAAGTAATGATTTTTAGAATATTAAAAGTTAATTTGTAGTGTTATGAACGAAATTTACTCATCCAAATATTCTTTTCCATCGATATTCAACCAACCTTTTTGACCGTTTGGAAGTTCGAAACGAGCAAAATATCCTTGAAAATC
>CAISUR010000106.1 GCA_903888655.1 uncultured Bacteroidota bacterium
AAATGAAATGCCAAGGCGTTTACCAACGTACCTGTGTAGTTTCCGTGCCCGGGATGAACCACAAAATTGGCTGGTTTGTTAATGACTAACAAGGCAGCATCTTCATATACGATGTCCAGTGGAATATCTTCGGGGTCAACTCGATTTTCAAAAGGTGGATGTGATAATAAAATTCGAATCACGTCAAATGGCTTGACTTTATAATTCGATTTTACAGGAATATCATTTACATAAATATCACCATTGGTAGCGGCATTTTGAATTTTATTTCGAGTAGCATTGGGCACCATCAGCATCAAATACTTATCGATTCTTAAAAAAGCTTGTCCCTTAGGTACATCAAATCGGTAATGTTCAAAAAGCTCTTCCTCAGGCTCTTGAAAATCTATATTATTGCTCATTTGGAATAGTATCTTTTGGAACGTTTGATTTTGGTATAGAGTCTAATTGTGTTTCATCAAAAACAACTTTTCCATCACCAAGTACTAAATCAATTTTGGAGGCTTTTAAAACTTTAGTGCCTGCTTTAATTTTAACTCCATTCATCCACATTTCAAGAACCATATCTTTTCCAATGTAAGGAATATAGCGAATTGTTCCTTCTTGCAATCCTACAGCTTTTAATGTGGGAACCGCTTGACGATAGGTTTTCTCAACTAAATCAGGTACTGGCACCATTTTAAACGTGGCAGCATTTAATTTTACGTATATTGTTCTGCCACCTTTTACTTTAGAACCCGAAGAAGGTTCTTGTTGTACTACGGTAAGTTTTGGAAACTTAGGATTATAATCTACGGTATCAATAATTTCATAATTCAAATTCAATTCGTCTAATTTCTGTTCCACTTGCTCTGCATTCATTTTTTCTAAATTAGGAACCGTGATTTCATTTCCGTGATTGGTAATAAAAGTAATCCAATTAAAAAATAAAAAAGCGATGGTAGCTATAATTGCAATGGCAGCCAATAATTGGGCAACAAAAACTTTACTCGTCAGATATTTTTGTAAACTCATAAAAAAAGTATTTATCGCAAAGATATAATTTTTAGTTTCAACAATTGTGCTAAATTTGTATTGTAATTAAAATAAAATCGCGATGAACGTAGCTGTTGTAATGGGTGGATATTCCGATGAATCGGTTATCTCTCTTCGAAGTGGTCAATTGATATTAACTAATTTAGATGCCTCAAAATACAATGCTTTTGAAGTTCATGTGCTTTTAAATGAATGGTATTGCTTGGTAAGTGATGTTAAATATCCCATCAATAAAGCTGATTTTTCATTCACAAAAGACAATCAAATCATTACATTTGATGTTGTTGTAAATACCGTTCACGGAACTCCTGGAGAAGATGGTCATTTACAAGCCTATTGGGAATTGGTCAATTTGCCTTATACGGGTTGTAACTTTTATCAATCCGCTTTGACATTTAATAAACGAGACACGCTTTCGGTTTTATCAAAATTTGATATTCCAAAAGCACAATCGATTTATTTATCCAAAGGAGATGCTATTGATGGACAAGAAGTTGCGGACCAATTGGGATTACCTTTTTTTGTAAAACCGAATCAATCAGGAAGTTCATTGGGAGTTTCAATGGTTTCTACATTGGATGATTTTCAAAAAGCATTAGATTTTGCATTTAAAGAAGACAATGACATTTTAATTGAGTCGTATTTAAACGGACGAGAAGTATCTGTGGGTGTGATTAAATACAAAGGCGAAACTAAAGTTATGGGAATTACCGAAATTCTGTCTCAAAACAATTTCTTTGATTATGAAGCCAAATATTTAGGAAAGTCGGAAGAAATAACACCGGCAAACTTATCGGAAGAACTAAAAAATCGTGTTGAGGAAACTGCCAAGAAAGTTTATGAAGCATTAGGAATGACAGGATTTTCGCGAACCGATTTTATTATTATGAATGATATTCCGCATTTTATTGAAATCAATACCAACCCAGGATTATCACCTCAAAGTATTTTTCCGCAACAAGCTTCGCATTTAAAAATGGCAATGGTTGATTTATTAGAAAATGAAATTAATTTAGCATTACAGAGAAAACCTATTTGGAAGAAGTAATGATTTTTGATTGAAGATTAACGATTTTTGACCCGAGAGCTCTGCTCTAACAGACGAAGCATTTTAGAAGTAAAAAAAATGAAAAAAGCAATATTCCCAGGTTCTTTCGACCCAATTACCAATGGTCATTATGATATTATTAAAAGAGGAATTTCTCTGTTTGACGAGGTAATTGTTGCCATCGGAATCAACGCCGAAAAGAAATACATGTTTTCTTTAGAAGATAGAAAACGTTTTATTGAAGAGGCTTTCAAAGACGAACCGAGAGTAAAAGTGATTACTTATGAAGGTTTGACCATTGATTTATGTCGCAAAGTAGAGGCGCAATTCATACTTCGTGGTTTGCGAAATCCTGCCGATTTTGAATTTGAAAAAGCCATTGCGCATACTAATAGAAGGTTGTCCAAAATAGAAACGGTATTCTTATTAACTGCGGCTAAAACTTCTTACATTTCATCGAGCATTGTTCGGGATGTGATTAGAAATGGTGGAGATTATACAGTGTTGGTGCCTGATTCTGTAAGGATATAAATCTAAAACATTAAGATATTAAGTTTCATTAAGAATTTTTGACTATTAATTTTCTTAATATCTTAACGGTTAAAAAAACTACTCATCTTTCTTAACCACTTTTCGCGCTACTTCAATCTTAAACTTTTTACCTTTCATCTTTTCATCACGAATATTGGAAAGGAATTCCTTAACTTTTTTTGATTTTACGGCGGCAAATGAAATGAAATCTTTGACTTCAATCAAACCCAAATCTCCTTTTTCCAATTTCCCTTTTTGGGAAAAAAAACCTACAATGTCAATTTTATTCAACTTGTTTTTTTTTCCGCCGCTAACATAAATCGTTTGAAATTCAGGAGCTTTGGGTAAAGTTATCGAATTATCCACATTCAAAACTGGCATTTTATAATCGAGATATTCCATCTTTTTTTCACTTTCGTGAGCGATTATATAAGCCGTTCCAGAAGCTAACATTCGAGCGGTACGTCCATTTCTATGCGTAAACTCGTCTTCTTTTAATGGCAAATGATAGTGAATGACATGCTTCATCTCGGGAATATCTAATCCACGTGCTGCTAAATCGGTAGTGACTAAATAACTTACACTTCCGTTTCTGAATTGAATTAAAGCACGTTCACGTTCCTCTTGATCCATACCTCCATGATAATAAGTAGAATAAATTCCTTTTTCGTTTAAGGTATCACTAATTCGTTCGGCAGCATCACGATAGTTACAGAAAACAATGGCAGCTTCCGATTGTAACGAACAAAGCAAATTGAAAAGCGAATTGATTTTATCTTTCTCTTTGGAAACTACCATTTTTAAAGAAAGATTGGAGTTTTCTTCTTCTAATGGAATAAAATCTAAAACTGTCGGATTATTAACTCGTGTGTATTTAGGAATCTCAATATCAGAAGTTGCGGAAACTAAAACACGCTTGTTCAGCTTATTCAATCTTGCAATAATAAAAGACATTTGTTCATGGAAACCCAATTGCAATGATTTATCAAATTCATCCAAAATTAGGGTTTGAATGTTATCCGTAGAAAAGGTTCCTCTATCAATATGATCGGCAATTCGTCCTGGAGTTCCAATTAAAAGAGCTGGTGGATTGGATAAATTATTGATTTCTGTTTCGATAGAATGTCCGCCATAACAAACATTTACTTTGTAAGTCGTACCCATTTTCTTCCAAACTTGTTCTATTTGCAATCCTAATTCACGGGACGGGACTAAAATTAAACATTGAACTTCCTTGTAATCGTCTTGCAACATTTGAAAAATAGGAAGTAAAAAAGCTAATGTTTTTCCAGAACCCGTGGGTGACAATAATAAAATGTTGTTGTCATTCAAAATAGCATCTTGTGCCATTTCTTGCATTTCATTTAAGCTTTCTATACCTAAATTTAAAAGTAAATTGTTAGGACGTGGATTTTGATTCATTTTGCAAAGGTAATTGCAATTAAGAAGTAAAGCTGAAAAATTATAAACTTTGTTGCTAATTATATCGCTAGAAAACAAATAGTAGTTATCTTTTTAATGCAAAATGCCCTTTGTGAATTCTACCATCTTGGCGGTATACTACAAACCAATAATCCGTTGCAAACAATAATTGCCCGTTATAGTTCCCATCCCATTCTGGATTATTTGAACTCAAGGATGTAATTGCTTTACCAAAACGATCATAAATCACGACCTTTAAATTGGGTTCAAATTTGGAGTAATCAATACCCCAGGTATCATTTATTCCATCTCCATTAGGTGTGAAATAGCGTTTATAATACAATATCCAGATCATTTGTTGTGTTATTCCGCATCCATTTTTATCTCTAACATATACTGTGTATAATCCAGGAACTAAGTTTGGAAACACATTACTGTCTTGATAATTTATTTCATCCAAAGAATACTCGAAGTCACCTGTATTAGAAGTATAAACTGTTATACTATTTTCATTTTCTGTCCAATCTACTACATCAAAATGATCTATTTTAGGAACTTCAGAAAGAGTAACTGTAATATCTTTAGGAGTATTACAAAACTGTGTACCATAGATATTGGTGGCAACGACATGAATATTATTTACTCCAGGTTGTGTAATAGTTACTTTAGGATTTGTAGACGTTATTGCATTGGTCCAAGAATAGGTAGTTGAAGGTAAATTGTTTGAAGTTGCATCTAAAGTTACACCTATATTAGAACAATCTAAATAATTTTGTTGTAAATTAACGAATGGCTTTTGACCAACAATTAAATCGAATGATGTGATTTCATAACAATTAGGTAAACCATTAAATATTAATCTAGCATAGATAGTCTGAGGATTACTAGTCGGTTTAAAAGAACTAGCATTTGTAATTGAATTTATACCCAACATTGCATCAGTCATAGATGTGTAATAAGTCAAAGTGTAATCTGATGGCGACTGTGAGCTTAATATAGTACTACTTTGCTGTGTCAAATCGAATATTTCATTACCTGTTATGATAGTTTTACATTGTAACAAATCATCTGGTTTTGTTATATTTATCAACTTTGGTAAAGTGGCAACATTAATAGTTCCAGTAGGGGAAATATTTCCACAACTGTCTTGTACATGATAAGTATAAATTCCTGCAGCTAGGTTATAAAAAATATTTGATGAACCATTATTTATAACAAAGGGAACTCCATTTTTTGTTAAAATGGTATAAATTAGTGCTGAACCATTTGCAGTGATCACAACATCCAGTGTTCCAGTTGGCGTACATGAAATTCTTGACACATTTGTAATTTCTAGTGCTTGATGAAAATCTAAAGTTGGGCTTAATATTTCTAAACAATCTTTGTTAATGTTAGGTACAGTTCCATTGTTATAATTAAAACCACTGTTATAACTTGTAAATCTTCTAATAATTCTAAAAATGCCATTATAGCTTAAATTATAATTAATGGTGTTATTTATTAATGCTAATGAATTGGTTGCATTAGGTACAGTTCCATCTACATATATACTCCCATTTGAAGGATAATCTGGAGAACCCCAAGTATTTGTAGCAGAATTAATCAATTTTTGTAACCAAAACGATTGACCTGTAGTTCCATT
>CAISUR010000107.1 GCA_903888655.1 uncultured Bacteroidota bacterium
CAATAGTAAATTATAGGTCACTAAAAATGTATCTAGAAAACAATCTAAATTTTTTACAGATATATTTAGAATATTGATTAAGAGCAAACTAAAAATCATATTTTTTGGGACACATAATTTAAAAGCAATATACAAAAAAAGTTATATAAACGTTATATCATTAATGATTTTTTTTAATAACTCGAAAAATAGTCTTCTTTAAACCCAATCAAATACAATTTATCTTTGGCTCTTGTGATTGCAGTATACAACCAACGAACGTAATCTCGATCAATACCATCAGGCAAATAAGGTTGTTCAACAAAAACGGTATTCCATTGTCCACCTTGGCTCTTATGGCAAGTTATTGCGTAAGAGAATTTCACCTGCAATCCGTTAAAATATTCGTTTTCTTTTACTTTTTGAAACTTAGCGTATTTGGTGGTTAAATGTTCATAATCTTTCATCACTTCTTCATACAATTGATTAGATTGTTCGTAGGTTAATGAAGGTGATTCGCTTTTAATCGTATCTAAAATCAAAACGGTTTCAAACGGAATTTGATTGGGATAATCGACCATTCGAATTTTAACTTTCGCAAACTTAAAACCATACAATTCTTTAAAACTATAAATTTCTAAAACTTCAATAATATCGCCGTTGGCAATAAAACCGGCTTCGTCTTTTTCTTTGAGCCAGAAGTAATTGTTCTTCACAACCATCAAAAAATCACCCGTAGACAAATCACTTTCTTTATCCAGAATTTTTGTCCGAATTTGCTCGTTGTATTGATTGGCTCTTTTATTAGATCGCACAATAAAAGCGGTATCTTCAATAGAATAATTACTATAGGCCTGGTTAATAGCATCTTGAATATCATAACCATCAGTTAAGCGAACAATATCTTTAAATCCTTTGAGTTTGAACTTAAATTCGGTGATAAAACTGTCTTTTAAAAGTTCCCGTAATTCGGTAGCATTGTACAAAATTCCGGAGTTCAATTCCTGGCGCATTACTTCATCAAGTTCAATCCAATCGACTTTTTTATCGTAATTCAGTTCTAAAGTATCGGTATTTAAAGCTGGTGAAATATCTAAATTTACAGGTGGTAATTGAGCAGTATCGCCAAGAAGAATCATTTTGCAATTGGTACCGCTGTAGATGTAAGAAATTAAATCATCCAATAAACTTCCGTTTTCATACAATTTACTTTCGGCGACCACATCCGAAATCATCGAAGCCTCATCTACAATAAAAATGGTATTCTTATGCTTGTTTTGTTGCATAGTGAAAGATACGCCTCCACCACTCGATTTTTTTGGAAAATAAATTTTCTTATGAATGGTAAATGCAGGTTTGTTCGAGTAATTGGCGATGACTTTGGCTGCGCGACCTGTTGGCGCCAACAAAACATACTTCTTATTGATCTCAATAAGATTATTTACAATTGTAGAAATAACAGTAGTTTTTCCTGTTCCGGCATAACCTTTCAATACAAAAATAGCGTCGTTATCAGTATTGGTTATAAACACAGCAATTTTTTGAAAGAACGCCTCTTGTTTAATTGTTGGATTAAACGGAAAGCTACGAGAAAGTATGGAATAGAAGTTTTTCAATGGCAAAATCAATTTCAACTTCAAAAATCAAATATTAAATGTAAAGATAAATGTTTTCAATTAAATATATCTAAAAAAAAAATCAATTCTATAACTTAAATATTCAACCTACATTTTTCTTTTGAAATTGATTTTTGAAATTGATTTTTGACATTGTCATTGCGGTTTTTCTTCGTAAGTTTGCCCTAATTAAAAATCATCCATGAGCACGAGTATCACCGACAAAACGTATAAAAAACTAGCCATTCAAGTTTCTTTGAACGGCTTGTCTTTTTGTGTTTTTGACACTTTGAGTACTGATCCAATGGTATTACAACACATTCCTTTTGATAATTTTCAACGAAGTGCTAAGATTGAAGATTTGTTTACCTCTGTTTTTAGAGAAAATCCTGAATTGAAGCATCGGTATGATGAAATTGTTGTCATTCACAGTAATAACCTTTCTACATTTGTACCCATAGCCTTATTTGATGAAGAGTTTTTAGGCAGCTATCTGCAATACAATACCAAAGTTTTTGAAACTGATTTCTTTACTTTTGATACCTTGGATAAATACGAAATGAACAATGTTTATATTCCGTATGTTAATATGAACAATTTTTTTATTGACCAATATGGTTCTTTTGAGTACAAACACGCCAACAGTATTTTGGTTTCTAAATTATTGGATATTTCCAAGAATAATGAAGAACGCAAAATGTTTGTTCACGTAAGTGAAACTCATTTTGAGATTGTTGTGGTTCAAAATCAGAAGTTGCATTTGTACAATTCGTTTGAATACAAAACGCCCGAAGATTTTATTTACTATATTTTGTTCACTGCCGAGCAATTGCAATTGAATCCGGAGCATTTTAGACTAGAATTTCTGGGTACGATTGTCGAATCGGATGCTTTGTATCAAATAGCCTACAAATACATACGAAACGTTGCCTTGTTTGATGTTTTGGAATTTAAAAATAACTTCACGGAAAAAGAAAACCGCGAACATTTTATACTACTACGCTCGTGAGAATCATTTCTGGAAAATACAAAGGACGCCGCATTACTACACCCAAAAACTTACCGGTTCGTCCTACAACCGACATGAGTAAAGAAGCTTTGTTCAATGTTTTGAACAATCATTTTAATTTTTCAGGGCTAAAAATATTGGATTTATTTTCGGGAACAGGCAACATTAGTTACGAATTTGGTTCCCGGGGTTGCGACAACATTACGAGTATTGATGGCGATATGGGTTGTGTGAATTTTATTAAAAAAACAGCCAAAGAATTCGATTTGAATATTACAGCTATTAAAAGTGATGTCTTCAAATTTTTAGAAAAACACAAAGGAAGTTACGATATTATTTTTGCCGATCCGCCTTATGGAATTGCTCAAAAAGAATTTGAAAAGCTAATCGAATTGGTTTTTGAAAACGAGCTTTTAGATGAAGAAGGCATGATGATTATGGAACATTCTAAACATACTAAACTCGACCACATGATGCACTTTTCGTTTCAAAAAAATTATGGAGGTTCGGTGTTTTCGTTTTATGAGTTTGAAAGTGATGATGAGTAAGTTAAATTTTTATTGTTACAATTAAAATCATCATTTTCAATTCTTAATATTAACTAAACGTTTTCATTACTTTTATAAAACAAATTTAAAATGTTGTTTAGTTAACTAAATTTTAAATACTTTTGCAAAAATTTAAACAAATATTTATATAATGAAAAAAATAGTTTTTTTAATTCTTCTATCCCTAACAATTTTTAGCTGCAGCAAAGTTGCTAAAGGAGAATATCTTATTTCAGGAAAAGC
>CAISUR010000108.1 GCA_903888655.1 uncultured Bacteroidota bacterium
AATAATATTTTTCTTCCCATGATACTATTTATCGTGTAAAGTGATTTTTCCGTCTTTACAATCAGTAATTAACTGATCTACCTTTTCTTTTGTCAAATGCTCTTGGTAGAAATCTCCCAACTGCATCATAGGAGCATATCCACAAGCACCCAAACACTCAACACCTCTTACTTCAAACATCATGTCTGGAGTTGGTTCACCCACTTTTACACCTAATTTAGAACATGTATAATCCATCAAATCTTCCACTCCATTTTGACAACAAGGTGATGTTTGGCAGAATTCGAACATGTATTTTCCAATGGGTCTTTGGTTGAACATAGTATAAAAAGTCACTACTTCGTATACTTCAATAGGTAATATTTCTAAAATCTCTGCTACTTTGTTTTGCAATTCGATACTTAACCAGTTGTCATGAGCATCTTGAACTTCATGCAAAACAGGTAATAAAGCAGATTTCTTTTTATCGGCAGGATAATGACTGATTAACTCATTGATGCGAGCCATCAAAGGTTCAGTAATGTTTATCTCTTGTTTGATGTGTGATCTTTCCATAATTCTTAAGCGTCTAATTCGCCTGCAATTACATTTAAACTTGATAATATTACGATGGCATCTGATAACATTCCACCTTTAATCATTTCGGTATAGGCTTGATAGTATATAAAGCATGGTCTTCTTAATTTTAATCGATAAGGAGTTCTACTTCCATCTGTGGTTAAATAAAATCCTAATTCGCCATTACCGCCTTCAACAGCATGGTAAATCTCATCTACCGGCACAGGAACTTCACCCATTACAATTTTGAAATGATAAATTAAGCTTTCCATATTGTGGTATACGTCTTCTTTTGGTGGCAAATAATAATCTGGCACATCAGCATGAATAGGACCTTCAGGTAGTTTAGCTAATGCTTGTTTAATGATGCTTAAACTTTCCCAAACTTCCGCATTACGGACACAAAAACGATCATATGTATCTCCTGATTTTCCTACAGGAACTTCAAATTCAAAATCTTCATAAGAGGAATAAGGAGCCGCTTTACGAACGTCATAATCAATTCCAGCAGCACGTAAATTTGGCCCTGTTAAACCATATTGCATTGCGCTTTCAGCCGTAATTGGTCCAACGTTAACTGTTCTATCAATGAAAATTCTATTTCTTTCAAAAAGGTTTTCAAATTCTTTCCAAGCAACAGGAAAATCAGTTAAAAAAGTGTCTAATTTTTTGAAGGCCTCTTCAGACCATTCTCTTTCAAATCCGCCAATTCTACCCATATTTGTTGTTAGACGAGCGCCACAAATTTCTTCATAAATCTCATAAACCTTTTCTCTAAATTGAAATACATAAAGGAAACCTGTGTAAGCTCCAGTATCAACACCCAAAATCGAATTACAAATTAAGTGATCAGTTATACGCGCTAACTCCATCACGATAACTCTTAAATATTGTGCGCGTTTTGGCACTTCAATATTTAATAGTTTCTCAACAGTCATCCACCAAGCCATATTGTTAATGGGTGATGAACAATAATTCATTCGATCGGTTAGTACATTAATTTGGTAAAAAGGACGGTTTTCGGCAATTTTTTCAAAGGCACGATGAATGTAGCCAATGGTTGGTTCAGCATCAAGGATGCGTTCTCCGTCCATCAATAATATATTTTGAAAAATTCCGTGGGTAGCTGGATGTGTTGGACCCAAATTTAAGATAGAAAATTCGCTTCCATCTTCGTTTCGAGTTTGTTCAATAATTTTAGCATATCGATGCTCTGGTGGTAATAATAAATCTGACATTTATAATGTTGAATTATTTATTTTGTTTTCAATTTCAATTTTAAGATTAGGAATATAGTTAATCACTATACTCCAAATGTTTTCATAAGATAAGCTATCATAAGCATGAATGATTTGGTTTCTTAATCCTATTATTCTGCGCGCATTTGTAATTAGAAATTCGGGATTTTCCTTTAAAATTCTGTTTACAGCTTCGCCGATTATTTCTAAATTTCTTTCAATTCCTCTTTTTATTAAAACATTATTAGTGTAATTCACAAATGTTTTTTCTTCAATTAATAGAAAACTTTCAATCTCTTCAATGGCTAATTTAATATCATATAATGATTTTAAAACTTTTTCATCCATAAATTAGTTGTTTTTCTCTATCAACTACTTTTCTAAATATTGGGTTTTTTATGGCTTGATTTTCAATCAAGTCTATTGGTCTGTTAAATAAGGACTCTACTTTTTCTTTAAAATCCATATAATTATCGAAATAGTCTTTTAAATCTATTGTCGAAAATTGTATTAACATATCAATATCGCTTTTATCGTTAAAATTCTCTGTTAAAACAGAACCAAACAAATATAATTCCTTCACATGATGATCCACGCAAAGTTGATTTAATTTTTGTTGGTTGTGTTCTATTAATTTCATTTCTATTATATACTTTGTGATGTTCGTCCGAAGAAGCGGTCATCTTTATCAGTTCTTCCGCTATCTTCCATGGGAAATTCTTTTCGCATTGGATGAGAAACCATTTCCACCATATTCAAAATCCGTTTCAATTGTGGATGTCCAATAAAATTAATTCCGAAGAAATCCCATGCTTCACGCTCCATCCAATTGGCACATAAGAACAAATCGGTAATTGTATCAACTTGTGGATTCTCTGGCAAAAAAGTTTTTACACGAATTCGAACATTTTCAATCCAATTATGCATTTGATAAACCACAGCAAATTGATGCAATTCATCATTATCTGGAAAATGAATTCCTGTTAAATCGGTTAAAAAATGAAAATTTAAATCTTCTTCTTCTTTAAGAAAGCGAATGACCTCATGAATAATGTTTGACGTTGCTTCCAATGTAAAAATATCTCTTTTCATTTCAAAATTCAAAACATTATTTTGAAATTTTTGAGATAATTTTTCTTGTATGTATGCAGTTTCTAAAGCCATATTATAGGTTATAAGAAGCTAATAATTCTTTGTACTCTGGTGAATTTCTTCTACGAACAGATTCGTTTCTTACCAATTCTTGTAATTGCATCACACCGTCTACAATTTGTTCTGGTCTTGGAGGACATCCAGGCACATAAACATCAACTGGAATCACTTTATCAATGCCCTGTAATACGGAATAAGTATCAAATACACCTCCTGAACAAGCGCAAGCTCCTACAGATATTACCCATCGAGGTTCAGACATTTGCTCATAAACCTGACGTAAAATAGGCGCCATTTTTTTTGAAATGGTTCCCATAACCATTAGCATATCGGCTTGTCGAGGAGAAAAACTTACGCGTTCAGATCCGAAACGTGCTAAATCATAATGCGAAGCCATGGTTGCCATGAATTCGATTCCACAACACGAAGTAGCAAATGGTAACGGCCAAAGCGAATTAGCACGAGCTATACCTACCACATCGTTTAATTTTGTCGCAAAAAAACCTTCTCCTGTAACTCCTTCTGGTGGAGCAACCATAGTTATTTTTGAATCACTCATTTATAATTCTTAATTTATAATTTATAATTAAAATTATTCCCACTCAAGCGCTTTCTTCTTGATAATATAGAAGAATCCTACTAAAAGTAAAAGCATAAAAATTATCATTTTAACCATTCCGTCCATCCCTAATTCTTTGAAATTTACTGCCCAAGGATATAAAAAGATAACCTCCACGTCAAAAAGAACAAAAAGTATTGCGACTAGAAAATATTTTACAGAAAACGGAATACGAGCGTTCCCGACAGACTCAATACCACACTCAAAATTGATGTCTTTATTTTTAGAATGTCTTTTCGGGCCTAAAAAGCTAGAGCCTATAATTGTAGCCACAACAAATCCTATTGCTAGACCAGCTTGCATAAGGATTGGTAAAAAATCATGTTGAGTAGATTGCATATACCTAAAAAATTAAACTGATAAAATAGCCACAAATATACATTGCATTATTTAATTCACAAAAATCAAAGCTTAAACGTTTCTTATTTATTCTACAAAATCACTTATTTAAACCTATTCTAAATAAAATAGTTGTACATAAAAAAGCGCTCTGAAATTTTCAGAGCGCTTAGCCATTGAGGTAACCAAAATATTATATATATTAGTCTTCGATAAC
>CAISUR010000109.1 GCA_903888655.1 uncultured Bacteroidota bacterium
AAAGATGCTGTTAATGAAGACAATTCTATAAAATCACAAATGGTAGATTATTCAAAATTAGTACCAATATTAGTAAAAGCTATTCAAGAGATGAATACCAAATTAGATGCTCAAAACCAAACTATACAAAACTTACAAGAACAAAACAAAGAATTAAACGATAGATTAAATAAACTAGAAAATAAATAAAATGAAAACAATACAACCAATTCAAAGTTGGGCTAACGGACAAGTAGTAGAAGCAACACTTCTTAATGCTTGGGCGGTTAATGTAGTATTAAACACAAGTGCTACTTTTAGTTATAACCTTTTAAATGATGCTCAAGAAAGATTACAACAAGGAGAATTAACTATGACAGGCGAGGCATATACGAAATGGACTCAAGATGCTTATGCTTGGGATTGGATTGCTCAACAACTTAACTTAACTATTACAGGCGACTATGTGCCTCCTGTGGTAGAGACAATAGTTGTACAAAATGCAACAGTTGTAGAGACTCCAATAGTAAGTGATAAAATTATAACGGAATAATCTTATATTTGTAAAAAATCAATACTATGATAACAATTAACAACGACCAATTAAAAGAATTAGAAGCATTTATTAATCAAATCCCTACAATTTATGGTTTACCATTATTGCAGTTTTTTGGAAAATTGAATGCAGAACAAAATCCTCCAGTAGAGGAAGTAAAAGTAGATTAATGACAAACAATAGCGGTCAAGCTGACTTCGGAATGGTACTAAGTATTACGAGTGCTGCAATCAGCATTACTAACGTTCAACCGATTGTAACTTTAGTAGCTAGTTTGGTCGCTATTGTTTCAGGTATTTTAGCAATTAGATTTTATTGGAAAGCAGCTAAAAAAATGGACTAATGAAAGAGGTAGTTATCACATTGATGGTAGCGGTTTTAATCCTTTTCATTTTTAAGGGACGTAATAACAAATACGAGTCTTTTGTTATAACACACATAGATACTTTAGTTAAGCACGACACAATAAGGAAATTTAAGAAAGGGGATTCAATCCCTTTTGTGGTTTTGGGCATAGACACTACTTTAATTCACGATACTATACGTATTCTTCAAGATTATTCGTACGTACGAGCCTATTCGGATACTTTTCGTATCGATACGGATAATTACGTATCTATTCAGGATACCATATCAAAAAATAAGATAATAGGTAGGTCATATTTCAGCAATTTTACCCAAAAAACTATAAGAATAGAAACTATTAAGACAAACCCTAACAAATTAGAGGTTTATTTAGGGTTATTAGGCGATTTAAGACGTTTTGATGAAAAAGTGGGGGTAGGTGTTGGAATTGCAATTAAAGTGCCTAAAAAGGGCTTATTTACCTTTGGAGCAACTACTAACCAATATTCACTAGGAATTTATAAATCATTTTAATGAAACTACCTGTATCATATAAGGAATTTGTTAAGCAACCTATTATTGCTACTTTATTCATTGTTTTATGCGGAATATCTGCTTTGTACATTGATGTAAGGTCAACATTCCAAGACCAAGCAAAATCACAAAATGTAAGAATAGAAAAGGTAGAGGGAAGATTGGATGCAGTACAAAACGCATTAAGGAAATCAGATTCTTTGAGTGCGGTTTCTACTACTAAACTTCAGGTGCTAACAGACTTAAAAATGATACCAAAATAATGAAGTATTTATTATTCATATTTTTGTATGGTTGTAATTTGACTGCCCAAGAGCCGAGCAAAGAGCAAAAGATGGATATTGAATTTCAGCAATTAATTAACAAGGTAAATGAATCAAATATAAATTCATCTTTAGTTCAAGAGGAAGCTACAAAGCATCAAAAGAAAATAATTACTCATACGATACAAAATATTAATAATTTAAAAACTGAATTAAATGAGGCTAAGGCAAAGTTGGATTCTATTTCTATTGATACTGGGAGTTCATTCTTGCTTTTGCCAATACCCAAGAAGTAAAAAAATTGGGTCTGATTCGGTTATTTTAATAACTGTTGACCAAGCTAATAATATAAATAAACTTTATAAAAATTATAATGATTCAATAGTTAAATTAAATGATTCAATAAACACTAAAATTATCAATTATGAAAGGCTTAATAAAACAATATTTGAGAAAAATGATTCTATCTATTTATGGAAGGTTAGATATGATGCTGCAAGAGAACTTACCAATTATAGAACCCAAGACCACGAAAAAATCGACAAAGCCCAAGAAATAGGCAAATATATTTTAATACTAATTGTTGTTTTACAATTTAGCAAAATACACTAATATGGAATGGATAAAAAATTTACTAAGTGATGAAAGAGGAAGTATAAGTACTAAAAGATTAATAGCGTTAATATCTGCTTTTTTTCTTTGTGTTACTTTATTTGCGAATTCATTTAGTCATCAAGAAATAGCACCTTCAGATAAATTGGTTGATGCGGTGATGGTTATTTGTATAGCAGCAATGGGAACTACAACTATTGATAAGTTTTCAAAATGATAGATGAAGAACAAATATTAAAAATAGGATTTACCTTATGGGTTGTCCTAATTATATACTTTGTAATTGTAACTATATGATAAGTCCTAAATCGGTTGATTTAATTATAAACTTTGAGGTTGGTGGTCGTGCTTATTACGAAAAGGCATTACAAAAACCTAGTTGTCCAGGTGGTCAAAGCGGAGTAACTATTGGTTTAGGATATGATTTAGGTTATAATACAGAAAAGCAATTCTTTCAAGATTGGGGTAATCAATTAATTCCTAACTTTTTAGACCCATTAAAAAAAGTAATTGGATTAAAAGGAGAACAGGCAAAGCAAATGCTTAGAGGGGAAATTTTACAAGTAAGGATTCCATACAATGCAGCTTACGAAGTTTTTGTTAAATCTTCTATCCCAAGATATTACGCTTTGACTAAGGCAATATATCCAGAGATTGATACGTTAAATGAGGATACTCAAGGTGCATTAGTTTCTATGGTTTACAATAGAGGAAACAAGTTAGAAGGAGATTCAAGAATAGAGATGAAAGCCATTGTTGATTTGGTTAAGAACAAAGATTACGAAGGAATAGCAGAAGAAATTGAAAAAAGCAAAAGACTTTGGGAAAGTAAAGGATTGGACGGATTAGTGAAAAGAAGGGAAGCTGAGGCAGATTTGGTAAGGGAATCAATAGCATAACAAAAACCTAAAATATGGCAACTCCAAAAACGCTTCAAACCAAGCGTAGAAGACTATTTTTCGACATCGAAACAAGTCCAAACAACGGTTTGTTCTGGGAGGCTGGATACAAGAAGAACATTGATTACTCAAACATTATTCAAGAACGTGCAATAATTTGCATTTGTTATAAATGGGAAGATGAAAAAGAAGTTCACTCTTTACAATGGGATTCTAAGCAAAACGACAAGGCAATGCTTACCAAGTTTATTGAAGTG